>JAENWO010000050.1 GCA_016649925.1 Actinomycetales bacterium | reverse complement strand
CCGTAGAAGTCGTAGCCCCAGACGCGTTCGAGCAGCTGACGGCGGGAGAAGACCCGTCCGGGCGACTCGGCCAGCGCCGCGAGGAGGTCGAACTCCAGCGCCGACAGCGTCACCGTACGGCCGTCGACCACCACCACGCGGGCGGCGAGATCGACGACGAGTCCGTCCAGGACGAGGCGTTCACCCTGAGCCGCCCCCCGGCCTCGGCGCAGCACGGCCTTGACGCGGGCCACCACCTCGCGCGGGCTGAAGGGCTTCGTGACGTAGTCGTCGGCCCCAACCGCGAGACCGACGAGCTTGTCCGTCTCCTCGGCGCGCGCGGTGACCAGGACGACGTAGACGTCGGAGAACGTGCGCAGCCGGCGCAGCACTTCGATGCCGTCGAGGTCGGGCAGCATGACGTCGAGGAGGACCAGGTCGGGGGCTGCGCGGCGCACCCTGGCCAACGCCTCCTCGCCGGTGCCCGCCTCGTCGACCTCCAGCCCCTCACCCTCGAGGTAGCCGCGCAGGACGCGCCTGATGCCCGGTTCGTCGTCGACGACGAGGACCTGTCGTGCCATGGCTTCCTCCGTCCTGGGCGGCCCCCGGGTGCCGGGGTCCTGTGGTCAGCGTGCCAGCGATGCCGGCCCGTGGGGAGCGGACGCGCGGTGACGCGCCGGAGGGCGGGAGTGCCGAAGCATCCCGCCCTCGCAGCGAGCGGTCAGTCCGCCGTCGAGCCGTCCCCGTCCCACATGTGGCTGCCGCCGGGCCCGTGGCCCATCCGGCCTTCACCACCCATGCGGCCCTGGAAACCCTCGCCCTGCCACTGGCCCATCATCTGCTCGCTCTCCTGGAACCACTGGAGCGCCTCGGGTGAGTCGACGAGCAACGCCTCCATGTCGGCGCGGTGCTCCTCGCGCAGCGCCTGCATCTCCGCCGAGTCGAAGGCTTCACGCACCGCATCCGGGACGTCGCCCGGTAAGCGCGGCGGGGTCCAGGTGCTGCTGTCGGAAGGGGTCACCGGCGGGTCGTCCGTCGCGGCGTAGGCACCGATCGGCACCGCGATCGCCACAGCTACGGCTCCGGCGACCAGTCCACGTCGCGTCCATGCACGCATCTCATTCTCCATTCATCCCCGGATCTTTCCGGCTGTTACCAGACTTACGCGCCCATGTGGAGCGGGTGCGGTGGCCCGTGTGAAGCCTTCATGAACCGCACGCCCGGCGCAGGCGGTCCCGCAGTCGTCCGAGCACTCGCCCGACCCGCATGAGGTTGTCCTGGCAACGCAACGGCAGGAGGCCCAGCAGCCCGGGGTGGCCGGCCTGGATGGCGACGATCTCGGTGGCGTCGAGCCAGTGGGTAGCGCCCGACGGCGGCGCGGGGTTCGCGTTGTCGGGCCCGGTGGTCATGCCTCTCGCACGATCAGGAGCAGGGTGTCAAGGGCGACGTCGTCGGTCCCAGGGATCGTCCGCTCGACCCGTTCGGCCCGGCGGACCTCGAGCCCGGTCAGGCCGTCGAGGTCCTCCAGCAGGTCGTCCGCCGTGAACAGCACGGCGGGTTCGCGTGGGCCGCCGGTGCCCTCGGTGAGGTTGCAGCGGTCGTGCCCGACGAGCAGCAGGGTGCCGCTGGGCCTGAGTGCCTCGGCGCCCGCGCGCAGGAGCGCGCGACGCTGGCCGGCGGGCAGGTGGAGGTACATGAGGAGGACGGCGTCGACCGAGCGCGGCGCAGGTGGCTCGGCGACGGCATCGGCGTGCACCCAGATGATCCGGTTGCGAGTCTCGGGGGCATACTGCTCCTGGATCGCCGCGGCCTTGCGGACCGCCTCGCCGGAGTAGTCCACCGCCGTCACCCTCCAGCCGCGCCGAGCCAGCCAGATGGCGTGCCGGCCCTCGCCCGCACCCAGGTCGAGCGCCGCACCGACGGGCAGCCCGGAGAAGACCTCCTCCACCCACCGGTTCGGTTCCGCGGACCACACCAGGGGAGTGGCTGCGTAGCGCGCGTCCCAGGCGGCGGCTCCGTCGGTGCCCATCAGGCGAGGGAGAGGAAGAGCTTCTCGAGCTTGCGCACGTCGACCGTCTCCTGCCCGTCGGACTCGATGAAGCACTGCTTCATGCCGGAGGCGATGATGGCGAAGCCCGCACGGTCCAGGGCGCGGCTCACGGCCGAGAGTTGGGTCACGATGCTCTCGCAGTCGCGGCCGTCCTCGAGCATGCGCTGGACGCCGGACAGTTGGCCCTGGGCCCGCTTGAGCCGGTTGATGACTTTGCCCATCTCGGCCGGGTCGAGCTCGAGGCCTGACTCGTCGGTCGCCCGGCGCGGCCGGACCGTGCCGCCGGGGGCGGTGCTCACGACCGGCCCGGCGGCGGAGGCGGTGCTTACGACCGGCCCAGGGAGTCCAGCGCCGTGCGCAACAGGGCAGCGGCGTCATCGGACGTGGACGACAGGCCGTCGTTGCCGGTCACGCCGACCATGATCTGCGGGTCGAGCGCCTCGACGACGGTGCGGCCCTCACCCGCGGAGCGCACGACCACGTTGCAGGGCAGGAGTAGCCCGATGGACTCCTCCTCCTGCAGCGCGCGGTACGCCAGGGGAGGGTTGCAGACGCCGAGGATGACCTGCGGCGGAATGTCCACGTCGAGCTTCTTCTTCAGAGTGGCCGCCATGTCGATCTCGGTGAGGATGCCGAAGCCCTGCTCGGCGAGGGCCTCGCGCACGGCAACGAGGGTCGCGTCGAACGTCTGCGCGGTGGTGACGGTGATGCCGTAGCTCATGGTGATCCGATCTCGTGGGTGTTCGGGTGGGACGAGCGGGTCAGGAAGCGGGCTGCTTGGCGGCGATCTTCGAGCGGACGTCGTCCATGTCGAGGTCGCGCACCGCGGAGAGGAGCTGCTCGAGCGCAGCGCCGGGGAGGGCACCGGGCTGGGAGAAGACGAGGACGCCGTCCCGGAAGGCCATCAGCGTGGGGATCGAGGTGATCGACGCCTGCGTGGCGAGCATCTGCTCGGCCTCGGTGTCGACCTTGCCGAACACGATGTCGGGGTGCTGCGCGGAGGCCTTCTCGTAGACCGGGCCGAACATGCGGCAGGGACCGCACCAGGCGGCCCAGAAGTCGACGAGGACGATGCCGTCGCTGCTGACGGTCTTCTCGAAGGTGTCGGCGGTGAGTTTGACGGTGGACATATGGAGTTCTCTCTCTTGGTCGATGTATACCCTACGGGGTATGACCCTGCCGACGGTACAACGCTACCTGCGCCGGGATATTCCGCGCTCTGCGAGGCGGTCGGTGACCGGCGTCACACCCGGGCGCCGGAATGTGGATACCCCTGGGGGTATTATCCAGGGTGACGAAAGGACTTCTATGACCAGCTCAGACTCCACCCCCTCGTTGCTCGACCGGCTCAAGCGCCTCGTCGGCGGCGGGGGAGACGACGGACGACTGCCCGGGTCCGTCGACGCGACCCGCGGGATCGAGCTCGTCCGCGACGGCGCCGCACTCGTCGACGTCCGCGAGCGCCAGGAGTGGAAGAGGGGCCACGCGCCGCAGGCCGTGCACGTGCCCCTCGCCGAGGTCTCGGAGAAGGCGCCGCGCCGGCTCTCGAAGGACCGGCCCGTCGTGGTCGTGTGCGCCTCGGGCATGCGCTCACGCAGCGGTGCGAAGCAGCTACGCGCTCTCGGCTTCGACGCCACCAGCGTCTCCGGCGGCATGGCCGCGTGGCAGCGCGCCGGGGGGTCGGTCCGCTGATGGGTTCCGGGCCGCAACGGATCGTCGTCGTCGGTGGGGTCGCCGGTGGGATGAGCGCCGCAGCACGCGCGCGCCGGCTGGACGAGCACGCCGACATCACCGTGCTGGAGCAGAGCGAGTACGTTTCCTTCGCCAACTGCGGACTGCCGTACCACCTCTCCGGTGAGATCGTGCGACGGGACGCCCTCCTGCTGCACACGCCGGCCACCCTGGCGGCGAGCCTCGCCCTCGACGTGCGCACCGGGCACCGGGTCACCACCGTCGACCGCACGGCCCGAGAGGTCGCGGTGACCGGCCCCGACGGCTCGTACCGCCTGCCCTACGACGCCCTCCTCCTCGCACCGGGCGCCATCGCCGTCCGTCCGCCGATCGAAGGCCTGGACCACCCGGCCGTGCACACGCTGCGCACCGTGCCGGACGTCGACGGCCTGCGCGCGGCCGTGGACTCCGTCCTCAGCGGGCGCTACGCATCCGAGCCCGCGTCCGCCGTCGTCATCGGGGCCGGCTTCATCGGCCTGGAGGCCGTCGAGGCTCTCGCCGCGCGCGGCCTGCGGGTGCACCTGGTGGAGCTCGCCGACCACGTCCTCCCACCGCTCGACGCCGAGCTGGCCCCGCTCCTGTCCGACGAGCTCGAGACCCACGGGGTCGACCTCCACCTGGGGGTCTGGGCGCAAGCCGTCGAGTCGACCGACGAGCCGTCCGAGTACGGGGACGAGGTCGGGGGCTCCCTCGGCCCCGTCACCGTCACACTGTCCGACGGCACGCGGTTGGCGGCCGACGTCGTGGTCGTCAACGTGGGCGTCCGCCCGGCGTCCGCGCTCGCCAAGGAGGCGGGGCTGGAGCTCGGCACCAGCGGGGCAATCCGCGTCGACGCCGACCAGCGCACGTCCGACCCGCACATCTGGGCCGTCGGCGACGCCGTCGAGGTAACCCAGGCCATCACCGGCGCGCCGATCCCGGTCCCGCTGGCCGGGCCCGCCAACCGCCAGGGCCGGCGCGCCGCGGACTCCATCTGCGGGCACCGCACGACACCGCAGGCGAGCGTCCTCGGCACCGCGATCGTCCGGGTGTTCGACCTGACCGCCGCGGTCACCGGAGCGAGCCAAGCCACGCTGCGCAGGGCCGGCATCCCGCACGAGGTGATGCACATCCACCCCGGCCACCACGCCGGCTACTACCCGGGCGCGGAACAGATCCACCTGGTCGCCAGCTTCGCGCAGGACGGGCAGCTGCTGGGCGCCCAGGCCGTCGGCCGGGCGGGCGTGGACAAGCGGATCGACGTCCTCGCCACCGCGATCCGGGCGGGCATGACGGCGGACGACCTGGCCGAGCTCGAGCTCGCCTACGCCCCGCCGTACGGCTCGGCGAAGGACCCGGTGAACATGCTGGGGTTCGTCGCGCAGAACGTTCTCGACGGCACGATGCCGCAGTGGCAGGCCTGGGACCTCGACGACGTCCGCGAGAACACGCTCGTCCTCGACGTCCGCTCCCGCCGGGAGTACGAGCGCGGGCACCTCGACGAAGCGCTCAACATCCGGCACACCGAGCTTCGTGAGCGACTCGACCAGGTCCGGGACGCCGCCGGCGGCCGACCGGTCAGCGTGTACTGCGCCAGCGGCGTGCGCTCCTACCTCGCCACGCGTGTCCTGCTCGGCGAGAGCTTCGACGCCCGGAACCTCTCCGGTGGCTGGCTCACCCTCACGGCGGTGCACCCCGACCTGTGACGGCATGATCGTGCCCGTGGAGTTCTCCGACGTCGTTCGCCGCCGCCGCATGGTGCGCCACCACTCGCAGCTGCCCGTCCCGCCAGGTCCGCGACCGGCACGACGACGTCGCCCGCTTCTGGTTCGCGACCACACCACCCGAGCGTGCTGCCCAGCAGGACCGGTGGCTGTGGGGGATGCGCACGGCGCCGGTGGTCGTGGTGCCGATGTCGAACGAACGCATCTACCGGGACCGCTACACCGAGCGGGACAAGGGCGCGATGCCGCGCGAGGAGCAGGCCTCGGCCGTGGTACTTCCATGCCACTGGCGGTGCCCGATCCGCCCGTCGAGCCGGATGCCCGTGACAGGCTGGGGGCAGGGACGCACCGGTGCGTCCGCCACCCGAGAGAGGAAGGCGCCGTGGATCAGACGCACCAGGTGGATCAGACGCACCAGGTGGACTGGGACCCCCGGTCCGAGGAGGTCCTCGCCGACCAGATCGCCGCCTACGACGAGATGCGCCGGCGCTGTTCCGTCGCGTACAGCCCGTACGGGAACTGGGCGGTGCTGCGGCACGAGGACACGGTCCGGATACTGACCGACCACGAGACGTTCTCCAACGCCGTCTCCCACCACGTCTCGGTACCCAACGGCATGGACCCGCCCGAGCACTCCGCCTACCGCGCGATCGTGGACCGGTACTACACCGCCGAGCGGATGGCCGCCTTCGAGCCGGCCTGCCGGCGTATCGTCGCGGCCCTCGTCGCTGCCCTGCCCCGTGACGCCGAGGTCGATCTGATGGCCGCGTTCGCGGAGCCGTTCGCGAACCAGGTGCAGTGCGCGTTCATGGGCTGGCCCCCATCCCTGCACCAGCCGCTGCGGGAGTGGACCAAGAAGAACCACCGGGCGACCCTCGCGATGGACCGGGAGGCGATGTCCGCCGTCGCCCTCGAGTTCGACAGCTACATCCGCCACGAGCTTGACACACGTCGCGCCGCCGGTGCCGAGGCACCCGAGGACACCACCACCGACCTGCTACGCGAGGGGTTCGACGGCCGACCCCTCACCGACGACGAGATCGTCTCCATCGTGCGCACCTGGACGGTGGGGGAGCTGGCTACGATCGCCGCGAGCGTGGGCATCATCGGCCATTACCTGGCCACCCATCCCGAGACCCAGGCGCAGCTGCGCGGACAACCAGGAGCGCTCGAGCACGCCAGTGACGAGATCCTGCGCATCCACGCCCCGCTCATCGCGAACCGCCGCCGAACCACGAAGGACATGACCATCGCCGGGCGGGATGTCCCCGCGGGCGAGCGCGTCGTCGTCGTGTGGGCCTCCGCGAACCGCGACGAGACGGTCTTCGGCGACCCCGACGAGTTCCGCCTCGACCGTGACCCGGCCCAGAACCTGCTCTACGGCACCGGCATCCACTACTGCCCCGGCGCTCCGCTCGCCCGGCTGGAGTTGCGGGTGGTGCTCGAGGAGCTGTTCGCCGGGACCTCCGTGATCGAGCCAGCCGTCGGTGCACAGCCGGTGCGGGGCGCCTATCCCGCGAGCGGTTTCTCGTCCCTGCCCCTGCGCATCCGCTGACGTCTGGTCGTCCCCATGGAGTTCTCCGACGTCGTCCGCCGCCGGCGCATGGTGCGCCGCTACTCGGCCGAACCCGTCGCACCGGACACCATCGACCGGCTGCTGCGCAACGCGGTGCGTGCCCCGAGCGCAGGCTTCAGCCAGGCCTGGGCCTTCCTGGTCCTCGACCGGCCGGAGGACGTCGCCCGCTTCTGGTCCGCGACCACCCCGCCCGAGCGCGCCGCCGAACCGGACCGCTGGCTGCGGGGCATGCGCACCGCACCGGTGATCGTCGTGCCGATGTCGAACGAGAGCGTCTACCGCGACCGCTACGCCGAGCGTGACAAGGGCGCGACGCCGCGCGAGGAGCAGGCCTGGGCCGCGCCCTACTGGCACATCGACACCGGCATGGCCTCCCTGCTGATCCTGCAGACCGCCGTGGACGAGGGGCTCGGCGCCTGCTTCTTCGGCATCCCACCGGACCGTACGAACGATTTCCGCACCGAGTTCGGCGTCCCCGCCGACTTCACCCCGATCGGCGCCATCACGGTTGGGCACCCCAGTCCCGACGAGCGTCCCTCGGGTTCTTCGACGGTCCGACGGCGCCGGCCGGCCGAGGAGGGCGTCCACCGGGGGCACTGGGACGGGTAGGGGAGCCACTCGTGCACCACTCGGCGGTGCTTGACTGGCGCATAGCACCCTCCGAGGAGATCGCTCTTCCGAGCGGACGAGGCCTACTGCTGGCCGGGTCCCAGGATGGGGTCAACGCTGCTGCGGACCACGCTCGGGACACTGGTGGCCGGCAAGACGTTATTCGGCGCGTGACACACCGAAAGGCCTCGTCAAGCAAGGAAACTCAGGAACTACCCGACCGCTAGGTCAGGAGTTCTGGCTTCCGCAACGTCGAGAACTACCGCACCCGTATCTTGCTGACAAGCACTGCCAGAAGCGCGGCGTGAAGACTCAGATCAGCGCCCCTCATGCTCAACCGCGAAGAGCCGCACGAGCCGCCGGCACGGGGCGCTGCCCGGTAGCGGACTTGACTGTGGCGCGGCGATCATCCGCCGCGCCACAGCTATCCTTTCTAAGACAGGCTGGTCAGGCTGCGATGTACGCGTTCGGATTGAGCACATACTTGGTGGCCGCGCCGGCGTCGAACTCGGCATAGCCGCGTGGTGCATCCTCCAGCCCAATGACGGTGCCGTTGACATTCTTGGAGATGTGCACCTTGTCGTGCAGGATCGCGTTCATCAGTCCGCGGTGGTACTTCATCACCGGGCACTGGCCGGTGATGAATGCCAGCGACTTCGCCCAGCCGGTGCCGAGGCTCAGCGACAGGGAGCCCTTCTTCGCGGCTTCGTCGGCGGCGCCGGGGTCGCCGGTGACGTAGAGCCCGACGATTCCCAGCGAGCCGCCGGCGTTGGTGACGTCCATCAACGAGTTGAGCACCGTCGCTGGCGCCTCGTGGCTCGAGTCTGCCCCGTGCCCCTTGGCTTCGAATCCGACGGCATCCACCGCGCTGTCGACGGTGGGCGAGCCCAGGATCTGCTCGATCTGCTCGACCGGGCTGCCCTTGGTGAGGTCGATGGTCTCGCATCCGAAGCTGGCCGCCTGCGCCAGCCGCTGGGTGTTCATGTCGCCCACGATGACGACGGATGCGCCGAGCAGGTGCGCGCTGGTCGCCGCCGCGAGGCCGACGGGCCCGGCACCGGCGATGTAGACGGTCGAACCGACGGTGACTCCGGCGGACACGCAGCCGTGGAAGCCGGTGGGGAAGATGTCCGAGAGCATGGTCAGGTCCATGATCTTCTCCAGGGCCTGGTCCTTGTCCGGGAACTTCAGCAGGTTCCAGTCCGCGTAGGGCACGAGCACGTAGTTCGCTTGCCCACCGACCCATCCGCCCATGTCGACGTAGCCGTAGGCGCTGCCGTAACCGTCCGGGTTCACGTTCAGGCAGATGCCGGTCTTTCGCTCCTTGCAGTTGCGACAGCGGCCGCACGAGATGTTGAACGGCACCGAGACGATGTCACCGACCTTGATGAATTCGACGTCGGGGCCGACCTCGACGACCTCACCGGTGATCTCGTGCCCGAGAACGAGGTCGATCGGAGCAGTAGTGCGGCCGCGGACCATGTGTTGATCCGAACCGCAGATGTTGGTCGCGACGGTCTTGAGGATGACCCCGTGCGGGACCTTTCGACCCACATTGGCCGGGTTGACGCCGGGACCGTCCTTCAACTCGAAGGTGGGATAGTCGATGTCGATGACCTCGACTTTCCCCGGGCCCTTGTAGGCAACTGCACTGTTCCCTGACATTGTGCTTCCCTTCCTGATGGCTCGGGCCTGATCAGGTAGAAAAGACCCATTGCGAACTGCGATTCGAACCGCCGAGGGGGTCGTAAAAAAGGCCGGGACAGCGGAAACAAACACTCCGACCGCCCGGCCTCCCTGCTCCGAGTGGGCGCAGAACGCTCAGTTTACCACGTGACCCAGTTCACGCCGGTGACGAGGGAACAGATCCTGTTGACTCATGCCGGGAGAGCCAACGATGCCCGCATCGGAGGGTTCGTTGCCTCACGTAACAATGCCGGCGTAGCAGGGCGTGGGCCGTCCTGCTTCTTGCTGGGTCGGTACTCGGGGGCGAAGGACGACGAGCTCGCCCGCCGTCGGGCCGCGCGGCAGATCAGCTGACCCCTCGGCCGAAACGTTCGTCCAGCATCGGGACCCCCATCGGCTGACGCGCGCCGTCAACGCACGGGCAGGGCGGGGTCGTACCGGGTGTGACCCTCGCGCAGGTTGATCGTCGCGTCCTCTACGGAGTAGTCGCCGCCACCGCGGGACAGTCGCCGCGGGAAGGGGCCCATGTCGTCCTCCTAGCCGTCCGCTCATGGACGGGATCGCGTACCGGCAGGTACGCCACGGTAGGAGGGCAGGCATGATCGCATCGTGGCCGGCTCGTTGCTCGCCGCGCAGTTTGCCGCGCGGTTCGCCCCAGCCGGGCTGGCAGGTCAGCGGCGCGTCACGTGCCGGATACGCGCCCTCGGGTGAAGTACAGGATCGGCCCCACGAAGTTCAGGGCGATGATCACCGCCCACTTCAGCTTGCTGCCCTTGACCTGCTCGGCCGGCCGGGCTGCGAGGTCCGCCCACGCCGTCGCGGCGAGGGAGAGCTGGACCGAGCCCAGCACCAGCACCCCGGTCTTCTGGGCGCTGGTCAGGTCGCCCCACTTCTTCTTGGCCATGTCGACTCCTTCCTCAGGGCGCCGCGCGGGTCACGGCGTCGGCAGCGATCGTTCGGATCGTCGCACGCAGGATGTGCCCGACGAACGGGCGGATCAACCCCCAGTACCTGGCCATCTTGCACCTCGACTGGGCATCGGTGGTAGCCGTGCGGCACTCGTAGGTGATGACGCTGCGTCCCGGGCCGTTCGGCTGGACGACGAAGTGGCAGGCGATCTTGGCCCCAGCCCGGCTCGGCGAAGTCCCGGAACTCCGCGAGCGGGGTGTCCCGCCACTCGATCTGTGCCGACCAGAACTTCCCGACCGCCCCGAAGGCGATCTCCTCGCCCGGGTGTTCGCCGAGCCGCAGCCAGCCGGGCCGGCCCAGCGCGTCCGAGCCGGTCTGCTCTCACCGGCGCGTGCGGTGACACTTGAGGTTCCCGGGCGGCGCACGGCCCGCCTCATCTCCTTCCCGCTGGCCGTCGCCGACTATGACGGCGAGCGGTACCTGGTGGCGATGCTGGGGAATGACACGAACTGGGTGCTCAACGTGCGCGCGGCGGAAGGCCGAGCGGTGCTCCGGCGTGGTCGCCGAGAGGACGTGCTCCTCGAGGAGGTCGATCCTGGGATCCGAGCGCCGATCCTGCGCCGATACCTGGCCGTCGCGCCGGGAGCCCG
>JAENWO010000006.1 GCA_016649925.1 Actinomycetales bacterium | reverse complement strand
GTGATGGAATGGTGCTACGGCTTCTACAACCACGACCGACGCCACAGCAGCGCTGGCATGAAGTCACCAATCAACTACGAGATCGCTGCCCTCAACCGAGAAGCAGCATAAGGAAACCTCCACGATTTCGGGGGAACCACAGGCTCGAGCAGGTTGCTACCTGGCGGGCGCTCCCCGGACACACGATGCGGCTGTCCGGGGCGACGTCGCTCACCCGCCGGGAGATCGCCTCAGTGCAGGTTCGGACGGCGGATGGCCAGCCGGTTCTGCAGCTCCGCGCGTGAGAAGAGCGGGTCCTGCAGGAGCCCGAGCCCGCCCGCCACGATCGCGACGGCCTCGGAGATCGCGGCCGCCCACACGTAGGCACCGGTCCACGACTCGTGGGCGCCGAAGAACCCCACCGTCGAGGCGAGCACGAAGGCGCCGAGCGTGGCGAGGCCGAACCCGAAGGCGAGGAACAGCGGGATCCAGTGCCGCCAGAGCAGCAGCAGCCCGGCGATCACGGCCCCCGCCACCGCGTTGAGCATGAAGGCGGGGCCGACCACGTGGTCGTCGCTGAACCCGTCGAACCAGAGCCGCAGGTGGACCGCGGCCGAGACCAGGACCGCTGCCGCGGCGATGACGCGCACCAACATCTGCGTTCTCCGTTCGTCCGTGGGCTGCCTCGGACCGGCCGAGGGCCTCACCATGACTACGGGCCGGGCACCGGCGCGGTTCAGTCGAGGGGCCGCGTCACCTCGAACGGAGCCGCCCGGGCAGCGTGAACGTGGACCCGGCACCCGTCGCGATCGTGAGCACGTCGGCGACCTTGGCGTTGTACGACGTCTGGTCGGTGGTGCAGAGCACCAGCCGGACCCGGTGCTCCTTGCCGAACCGGTGGGCGAAGCCGGCCAGCCTGATGTGCACGGGCTTGCCGACGGCCGTGGCCGGCACCCGCACCGGCGCGATGAGCCGGTGGATCAGCGTCGCTCCCCCGGCCCGGTCGACGTCGTAGACCTTGGCGAAGAACACCATGTCCTGGCCGTTGGTGTTGGTGATCCGCAGACGCGCGGAGGGGATGCCGACGGCTGAGACCGCCCGGCGCAACGGCTTCGAGGTGAAGGCCGCGAACTGTCCCTCGACCTCCTGGGGCGGCACGTCCGCGGAGCTGGGTGAGGAGTCCGGGCCACTGAAGTTGGAGGTCTCGGAGTAGGCCGCGGGATCGCTGCCGGTCGGGTTCGTGATCACTGCCGAGCCGGCGGTGACCTTCGAGCCGGGCACCTTCAGCGCGTTGCTGCCGGAGAGCGTGAAGGTGGTGGCGTGCCGGCGCAGCGGGAAGCGCCTCGCCGCGGCGTACTGCTCGTCGTCGGGCCCGTGACCGGCGTACTTCACCCAGTCGCGGTAGTAGGTGAACGCCGGCCCACGACCGCCGTGGTCGCCACGGAGCCAGTGGTCCATCCAGCCCAGCGAACGCAGGCTCAGGTAGCAGCGGTCCATCCGCTTCACTGTCCGCAGGGTGCCGTCGTAGGCCTCGCACTCCCCGGGCTGGGAGCTGTAGCCACCGTGGCCGCCGGAGTTCCAGATCATGCCGACCGGGACGTGGCGGCGCTTCAGGGAGAGGTACGTCGCGCTGGCGTCGTTGAGGTTGAACAGGGTGTCGCTCTGGCCCTGCACGAGCAGCACCGGGACGTGGACGTGTTTCAGATAGGTCGAGGCGGAGGCGTGAGCGATGAGCGTCCGCCCTTCGGCGTCGGAGTCGCCGGTCGAGGTGAGCAGCTCGTAGGTGCGGCAGAGCGCGAGGTAGTAACCCGGGCAGCTGGCGGCGCCGGCGATCTCCGCGGGGTCACCGGAGGCCGTCTTGGCACCCGGGCAGTCGCCGCCGTCCGAGGCCGGCTGGGTGTTGCCGAGGGCGTAGAAGAGCGAGGTCCACTCCTGCTTGAAGACGCCCTGGGTGTTGAGCCCGTGGGTGAGCCCGGTCGGGTCGCCGGGGACCACGCGGTTGTCGGGGTCGAGGGAGTAGATGAGGTTGTTCCAGGTGCGACCGACGACGCTGGTGCGGATCCGTGGGTCCGCGGCGGCCAGGGGCAGCTGGATGCCGCCGCCGTAGGACCCGCCGATCGTGCCGACCACTGCACCCCTGCCGTCGTGCAGCACGTCCTTGCGCGGCTCGAGCACCTTGTCGATCAGCTGCGAGGCGCTCTTCACGTCGTAGTCGGTCGACTGCAGCGTCACGCAGCCGCCACTGTTCCCGAAGCCCGAGGAGGTGTAGGTGAGCACGACGTAGCCGTGCGCGGCGAAGAAGCGGGCGGTGCTGACCACCTCCGGTGAGTCCTTGGTGAGCCCGAAGCCGTGGGTCATCAGGATGGCCGGCTGGGGGTGCCGCCGGGCGGCGTTGCCGGGGACGTACAGCGTCGTGTCGAGGTCGAGGGCGATGTCGTCGTCCGGACCGGTCATCACGGGGACGAGCCGCTCGACGGTGTGCCAGCTGTGGGTGCCGTGCGCGTTCTTCACGTGGTCGGACCGGACCCGCTCGGCGGCGGCCGGGCGCGGTGTCGCCCCGGCGCCGGTCGCGACGGGACCGAGGGGCGCGAGCAGCGCGGCACCGAGGAGCAGGGCCACCCCCAGCGCGAGTGAGCGGGGACGGGCGGCGCGGGCACGGGGCATGCCTGTGACGGTACGTCTCGGAGGACCGGAAGTCCCGCGATCGGTGGGTCAGGCGGCGACGCTGATCTTGCCCTCGATCGCCGCCCGGACATCGGGGGTGATGTCGGAGATCCCGTGGGCGTCGGCGGCGTGGGCGGCCACCTGACCCATCAGCTGGTCGCGGTCGTTGCTCTCGAAGCGCGCCGAGCAGCCCGGCATCACGTCTCCGCACACAAGCTTGAACGTCATCTTCCGCTCCCCATGAGGACGCCGGGTGGCGTCACGTCTGTGCCGGACGGTGGTCCGGACGATGCGGGACTCGCACCCACAGCACTCCGTGGTGCTCGTCCTGCTCCACCCCGATCGTCCCGCCGTGGACCACGGTGAGGGCGCGCGCGAGGTAGAGGCCGATGGTAACCCCGGTGCCGTCGTCGTTGAGGTCGAACGGCTCGAACAGCAGCTGCAGGACCCGCGGGTCGACGGGGTCGGCGTCGCGCACGACGCGCAGCTCGATCCACGGCTCGACGGTGGCCACCTCGAGGCGCAGCGAACGCGGTTCGGGACGTACGCCGGCTGCCTGCCACAGGTCGCGCAGGACCCGGCGGAAGAGGTCGGGATCGACCTCGAGCCGGACCTCCCCGCCCTCACCCCCGATCTCCCCGAGGCCGGGCAGCGTAGCCGCGACGTCGGCGACCGACACGGTCTCGTGCCGCACCCGCACCCGCCCGAGCGACGCCGCGGCCAGGAGCTCGACGTCGCGGATCCGCTCGGCGAGGCGGTCGAGGGCCCCGGCCAGCCGGTCGACGGTCCGCGCGACGCCGGCAGGCGGGACGTCACCCTCGGCCAGCATCCCGACCCAGCCCTGCGCCACGGCGAGCGGGCTGCGCAGCTCGTGGGCGAAGGCCGCCAGGAACCGGTCGCGCTGGCTCGCCGCGTCCGGGTCGGGATGGTTGGTGACGCGGGCCGTGCCGGCGTCGACGAAGGCCGCCTGCCAGCGCTGCAGCAGCTCCGGATCGACCGACCAGTGCCGCGCCACCTCGTCCACCGGCACTCCGGCCAGCATCTCGAGCACGGCGGCGACCCGTGCGTCGCCCGGGCTCTCGTCGTCGCTGGGCGCGTCCGCGGAACCGGCTCGCGGGGACTGTGCTGACGGAGCTTGGGGCAGCAATCCACACACCTCCGGTCGGGACACGAGTGGTCGAACCTTACGTGGCCGTCGACGGCTGGCGTGAGGAGTTGCCGGCGTGGAGCACCGGGGTCCCGGTGTCGGCCACGGCCACGAACAACATCTGCGTCGGAGACTTCTCCAAATGGCCGACCGTGTGTGCCCACGTCTCGGCTTCGGTCTGTCCCTCCTCATCCCCTATGGGCCGCCACGTCGGCAAGCTCGTGCAGTTGTTCGCGCAGTGCCACCGTGGCAGTGACATAGCGTCTGTACGCGTCGTCGTACTCAGCTGTTGGCCGTGGGTCCGGGTCCAGCGTGCGTGTCACCGGTGCGTACGCCGAGATGGCCGTCGCCATGTCCGCGAACAATCCCGCCGCGTATGCCGCCTGAACGGCGCCGG
Organism: Actinomycetales bacterium; assembly: GCA_016649925.1. Lineage (GTDB taxonomy): Bacteria > Actinomycetota > Actinomycetes > Actinomycetales > Beutenbergiaceae > JAENWO01. The sequence continues at coordinate 18,550 of JAENWO010000006.1, read as the reverse complement.
ACCGCAGTGTCAGGTTGTCGTCTTCAACAAGCTCTACCGGCCGGGCGAGGACGTCAACCGTGGTGGCCAGCCACAGAGGGTTGTGCCGGATGCCGCCCGACAGCACTATGCGGTCGATCGGAACTCCTGCTTCGATCCATGACTCAAGGACATTCCGCGTTCCCAGGCAGACTGCTTCGACGCATGCGCGATACAGCTCCGGCGGGGTGGTTCCAAGCGTGAGGCCCAGCACCGCGCCTCGGAGTCGAGGATCTCGGTGGGGAGTTCGGTTTCCCATGAAATTGTCGAGCACCAGAAGCCCGTGCTGCACGGGTCGGACATCGTGCGCCGCATGGATGAGCGCCGCAAGGTCGTTGCGCGGAATTCCCATGACGGCTTGTGACAACCAGCCCAAGACTGAACCGCTTGACAACTGCCCACCCTCGAGAAGCCAGCGTCCTTCCCGTAGAGCGTGTGGATACGGGCCCCAGATCGAGGCAGCATGGAGAGGTTCTGACACTTCGGTGATGAACGCCGTCGAGGTGCCTGCTACCACCGATACCAGCCCGTCGACCTGCGGGCCGCAGGCGAGCAACGACACGTGTGCGTCAATTCCGCCCGTGGCCACCACCGGACTGCCCGTCACGCCCAAGTCCCGAGCGGCTGATCGTTGAAGTGTCCCGGCCGGCTCTCCGACGGGCAGGACATCGGTCGGCAGCTTCTCCGTCAGTTCCGGGATGCCCAGGTCGGCATAGAGCTCGGTCGGGAACCGACCTTCCTGCGAGTCGTAGTTCCACTTGCACGTCGCGTTCATCCGCGAGGCCACCCACCTTCCGGTCAGCCGCCAGGTCAGGTAGTCGACGGACTCGACCACACGGTGGGCCTGGGTGTAGGTGCGCGGTTCGTGCCGTGCGAGCCACATCGCCTTGGGAACCAGCCACTCCGCCGAGTCGATGGCACCGCTGTAGGCCAGCACGGGGTGCGCCTCGGCGTAATTGCCGGTCTCCGCGGCCTCAGCCCACGCTCTAGAGTCCATCCACAAGATTGCGGGACGGAGCGGTCTTCCTGCCGAGTCGAGCACGACGACGGTGGAGGCTGTGGCGGCTACGGAAATGCCCACTATTGCCCCCGCTCGGACGACCGCTTCCTGTGCGAGTACGGCACGGGCCGCACGGACGGTGGCCCGCCACCAGTCCTCTGGGTCCTGTTCGGCCCAACCTGGGCGAGGGAAGACGGTGTCATAGCCCTCGTGCGCGTCGGCTAGGAGGCGTCCGGCACTGTCGAACGCTCCGACACGCGCCCCTTCGGTCCCGAGGTCGATGGCAAGGAGAACATTCACGTGTCGGCCGCCCTTCCGATGCTCAGATTCCTACGGGATGCCAGACCGTCTTCGTCTCCAGGAACGCGGTGATGCGGTCGATCGTCGGATCGGCTGTCCAGTCGGCAGCACCGTCGGCGCTGGGGCGCACCACGCGTTTGAGATTGCCCGCTGCGGCCTCCTCGAGGGACGTGGCGAGGCCGGCATCGTCGACGCCGCTGAGGTCGATGGCGTTGACGTCCATGTGCGACGCCAGCCAGGGACCGATTTCAGCGGCTGATCCGGTGAGCACATTGACCACGCCTCCAGGAACGTCGGACGTCGCCAACACCTCGGAGAACGCGATCGCCGGCAGCGGTCGTTGATGCGATGTCACCAGCACGGCCGTATTGCCCGCGACGATGACCGGCGCCAGGACCGACACGAGTCCCAGCAACGACGATTCCTGCGGGGCGACCACGGCCACGACGCCCGTGGGCTCAGGGGACGAGAAGTTGAAGTAGGGTCCGGCCACCGCGTTCGCCCCTCCCACCACCTGAGCGATCTTGTCGGCCCAACCGGCGTACCAGACGAGACGGTCGACCGACGCGTCCACGGCTGCGTAGGCTCCCCGCCGGGAAACTCCCTCGCTCGCCTGTACCTCTTCCGCGAACTGGCCTCGTCTGCCCTCCATCACCTCGGCGACCCGGTAGAGCACTTGGCCCCGGTTGTACGCCGTGCGCCCGGACCAGCCGCCGAACGCCTTCCTCGCCGCCACGACGGCATCACGGGCATCCTTCCGCGATGCAAGCGCGGCATTCGCGAGAAAGCCTCCCTTGGCGTCGTGGACGACGTAGGAGCGCCCCGACTCCGAGCGCGGGAAGGCGCCCCCGATGTAGAGCTTGTACGTCTTGCGGATGGGGAGCCGTTGTTCGGAGGCGGCGCCTGTCGTGGATGCCAACGCTTGGGCGGCCTTTGTGACGGTGCGTCTGGCGGAGCTCTTGTTCTCTGTCATCGGATGTAAGCCTCCAGACCGTGGCGACCGCCCTCGCGGCCGTAACCAGATTCCTTGTACCCGCCGAACGGGCTTGCGGGGTCGAACTTGTTGAACGTGTTGGCCCACACAACGCCGGCGCGCAGCTGGTTGGCCATCCATAGGATGCGAGAGCCCTTGTCGGTCCACACGCCCGCCGACAAGCCGTACGGAGTGTTGTTCGCCTTCTCGACCGCCTCGGCAGGGGTGCGAAAGGTCAGCACGGACAAGACCGGACCGAAGATCTCCTCGCGCGCGATCCGGTGCGCCTGCGAGACGCCGGTGAACAGCGTCGGCGGGAACCAGAAGCCCACCGACGGGAGCTCGCACGGCGGTGCCCACCTGCCAGCACCTTCGGCCTCGCCGACGTCGGAGAGCTCGCGGATCCTGGCCAGCTGCTCAGCCGAGTTGATCGCGCCGACGTCTGTGTTCTTGTCCAGTGGATCGCCGACCCGCAGGGTCGACATCCGCCGCTTGAGCCGGGCCAGCACCTCTTCGGCGACCGACTCCTGCACCAGCAACCGTGACCCGGCGCAGCACACGTGGCCCTGGTTGAAGAAGATGCCGTTGACGATCCCCTCGACCGCCTCGTCGATCGGGGCGTCGTCGAAAACGATGTTGGCGGCCTTCCCGCCCAGCTCGAGCGTCACTCTCTTCGAGGAGCCGGCCACCGTACGAGCGATCTGCCGACCAACGTCGGTGGAGCCGGTGAAGGCGACCTTGTCGACGTCGGGGTGGGCCACCAGCGCTCGGCCGGTTTCCCCGGCGCCGGTGATGATGTTCACCACGCCCGCAGGGAGCTCCGCCTGCTGGCAGATTTCCGCGAACCACAGTGCCGTCAGCGGCGTTGTCTCGGCCGGCTTGAGCACCACGGTGTTGCCTGCGGCGAGGGCCGGCGCGACCTTCCAAGCCAGCATGAGAAGCGGGAAGTTCCACGGGATCACCTGCGCGGCGACGCCCAGCGGTCTCGGATGGTCGCCGAGTCCGGCGTACTCGAGCTTGTCGGCCCAGCCTGCGTAGTAGAAGAACCAGGCAGCCACGAGCGGCACGTCCACGTCGCGCGACTCGCGGATCGGCTTGCCGTTGTCCAGCGACTCCAGTACCGCCAGTTCTCGGGAGCGCTCCTGCAGGATACGTGCGATTCGGAACAGGTACTTCGCCCGCTCGCGCCCCGGCATCACGCCCCAGCTCTGCCTGAATGCCCGGCGTGCCGCCGACACGGCCAGATCGACATCTGCCGCGGATGCCTCGGACACCTCGGCGAGGACCTCCTCGGTGGCGGGGTTGATGGTCTTGAAGGACCCACCGTCGACCGGGTCGACGAACCGACCGTCGATGTAGAGGCCGTATGAAGAGGCGATTTCGACCACTGATCGTGACTCCAGCGCGGGCGCGTAGTCGAACATGACAGGGGTCGCGCTAGTTGCGGGTGCATCACTTCCCGCGTGAGCCACTGGTGGCTGCTTGGCCTTGCTCATGTCCGCTTCCCTCAGTCCAATGTGAAGTAGTCGGGACCGGCGTAGTAGCCGGTGCTGATCTTGGTGCGTTGCATCAACAGGTCGTTGAGGAGTGTGGAGGCACCGAACCGGAAGCAGTCTGGGTCGAGCCACGCCGCCCCAGCGACCTCGTTGACCATGACGAGGTACTTGATTGCATCCTTCGTCGTCTTGATCCCGCCCGCCGGCTTGACCCCGACCATCTGCCCTGTCATTGCACGGAAGTCGCGCACCGCCTCGAGCATGACCAAGGTCACGGGAAGCGTCGCAGCCGGTTGCGTCTTGCCGGTCGAGGTCTTGATGAAGTGGCCGCCGGCCATCATCGCCAGCCACGAGGCCCGGCGGACATTGTCGTAGGTTTGCAGCTCGCCGGTTTCGAAGATCACCTTCAGGTGCGCGTCACCGCAGGCCTCCCGAACGGCGACGATCTCCTCGAACACCTGGAGGTACCGCCCTGAGAGGAAGGCACCCCGGTCGATCACCATGTCGATCTCATCGGCGCCGGCCGCGACGGCATTGCGTGTGTCAGCGAGCTTCACCGGCAGTGCAGACCGGCCAGACGGGAAGGCAGTGGCGACACACGCCACGTGCACGCCGCTGTCGCGGAGCGCCTGCTTGGCCACCGCGGCCATGTCGCCGTAGACACACACCGCCGCCACGGGCGGAGCCCCCGCGTCGGACGGGTCAGGACGCATCGCCTTCGCGCAGATCGCGCGGACCTTGCCGGGCGTGTCCTGACCTTCGAGTGTGGTCAGGTCGACCATGCGAATGGCCAGGTCGATGGCGAACTGCTTCGCCGTCGTCTTGATCGAGCGGGTTGCGAGCTGGGCGGCGCGCGCCTCAGCGCCCACCTGATCGACGCCCGGAAGGCCGTGCAGGAAACGGCGGAGTGCTTCGTTGGACGACGTCGCGTCGGCGAGGCCGGCCGAATCTTGCTGCGTTTGCAAGGTCATGAGACACCTCTAGGTTTGCGCGGCTTGGAGTTCGAGCTGGCCGCGGTCCGATGTGGGAGCCGCGGCCGCGGAGGGCACGCTGTGCAATGGCACGCGACGCGACATCCGGAGTACCGGTGAGTCACACCGATACGTCGGTGCCACCTGCGGTTCGGTCGAGCGCCATCAGTCGATCGCTCCGTCTGATTGGAGGATCCCTGTGACGGTGTCGCTGTCTGCGACCAAGATGTTGCACAGTCCAGTGACGAGTGCGGCGCGCGCCACGGACGCCTTCTCGGCGCCCGAGGCGACCGCAATCGCCACGGGGGCTTGGCGGATGTCCTCGAGCTCGAGCGCGACTGTGCGCTCGGACAGGTCGGAGGAGACTTCGTTGCCCTCCGCGTCGATGAATCGTCCGAGCACGTCCCCCACAGCACCCATGACGCGCAGACGCGCGACGTCCTTCGGGGTCAAGTAGCCGCATTCGACGAGGACGGAGTCAGCCGAGAGAGCGCCCAGTGAGAACAACAGCACGTCCGCGGCTCGAGCCGTTTCGAGGACCTGCCGAACCGACGTGTCCGCGACGATGGCGCGCTTGGTCTCCGGTTTCTCAACGATGGCCGGCGCCGCGAGAAGACGTGCGGTCCCCGGCCCCTGCCGGGCCAGCTCCGTGCATACCGGACGTCCCGAGGTGTTGCGACCAAGGGAGATCGAGCCGTTCACCTGGACGACCTCGACACCGCGGGCCCAGCCTGGCGCGATGCTCGCGGCAACGTCGTCCATGGTCCTGCCCCAAGAGACGCCGATGACAGCGGGGGTCGGCCGTAGGTCGCTGAGGCAGTCGGCTGTCGCCCGCGCTACCGCGCGACGCTGGCTGTCGCTGTCCCCGTTTGAGGGCACGATGATCGCCTCCTGCAGCGGGTAGCGTGAACGCAACTGCGCCTCGAGGCCCCGCAGCCTGGCCCTGGGATGAACGATCTCGATCTTGACGATCCCTCGTTCCCGCGCCTCCTTGAGCATGCGGCCGACCTTCCAGCGGGTCAGCGTGAGCTGCTTGGCGATCTCCTCCTGCGTCATCGAGTGCTCGTAGTACAACTCGGCGACGCGCAGCAGGTCGACATCGTCGGGGGGACTCCACTCTGACAATTGGGTCATGGATTCAGGGTGCATCCGCGGACGGGATGAAGAGAACCTTGGAGCTGAAAATTGATCGGTCGCCCATGGCGGGTATCAGTGAGCTCACCTGGTCGAGACCCGCCTCGTGAGTGATCATGAATTCCCACCGGAGCCCACCTTGGTGCAGGAAGTGTGTGGCCGTGGTCCACTCCTCGCCGGGGAACGGTGCTGAGAACGAGTTCCAAGCCCCATGCAGGGACACCTCGTATCGCAAGAAGCGGTTGAACGTCGCCTCCTGCAGGGTCACCGGCGAGTTGGGAATGCCCACGAACGACACGTCGCCGTGTCGGGCGGCCAGGCTCACCGCCATGTCGACGGCAGCCAGCACACCGGCCGACTCGAAGACCACGTCGAAACCATCCGGCGCATGCTCGAGGGCGGTGGCGCCATCGCGCACCGCGTGGTCTGCCCCGGCGTCCAGCCCCATCTTGGCCTTTTCCTCGTTCAGGTCGATCGTCACCACGGTGGCCGCTCCGGCCAACCTGGCCCACTGGACCGCGAAGAGGCCGATCGGCCCGGCCCCCACGACACACACCTTGTGCCCAAGCGTCAGCTTCGTGCGGCGGAGGGCGTGGAGCGCGATCGCGGCAGGATCGATCATCGCTGCCGCACGAGGGTCGAGCCCGGTCGGCATGACGAAGAGGTTCGACCGAGGAACGCAGACGTACTCGGCGTACGCCCCGTCGCGGCGGCTGCCGAAGTAGTCGTAGTCCTCGCAGAGACTGAACCGACCACGTTGACACTGCTCACAGGCGAAGCAAGGAATCATCGGTGGAACGGCCACGAGGTCGCCCACAGTCACGTCACGGACATCGCTGCCCACTTCGACGACGTGCCCCGAGAACTCGTGTCCACAGATCAGCGGGAAGCGGTACGTGCCCTTGTGCAGCATCCTCGCGAGGTCAGAGCCGCACACGCCGCACGCAGCCACCTTCACGAGTGCCTCGTGCGGCGCCGGTGCCGGCTTCTCGACGTCCTGCAGGACTATGTCTCCCGGCTGCTTGAGGACAGCAGCCCGCATCGTGGTCATCGAATCTCCGTCTTCCGCCGCATCGCGGCTAGATCGAGGGGCATCTCATCGCCGAGTCGATAGGCGCGTGCGGCAACGGTAAGGGCGACGACACCCCCGGGTCAACAAGTGCGCGGGCCTTTGCTCACATGCGCATCATTCGCGTCGGATAGGCGCCCGGCTGGGGAATTCGCATGCGTTCTGCTCGCATGAGCAAACATCCGGACAGATGCGCGCAGATGGTTGACAAACCTCGTTCGACCCACTGCACTGTGACCAACGACACGGCCCTCCGAGCGAGAGAAAGCAGGAACGCGGATGCTGGCCTACCAATTCCAACCCTCCGCAGACATGTCGCTCGTTGAGCTGCCCGACCTGGCAGCCGCGCCCGGCGAGCTGCTTCTCGATGTGGTGTCCGTCGGCATCTGCGGCACTGATCTGAAAATCGCTCGAGGCGAGCACCGGATGTTCCCGCGCGGAACTGAGCGCATCCCAGGACACGAGCTGGTCGGACAGGTGCTTCCCGGCAGCGATCTTCCCGTCGGACTCTCGACCGGCGATCTCGTCGCTGTGGCGCCCAACATGGCCTGTGGCGCCTGTCCGCCGTGCGTTCGCGGCCGTGCGAACCTGTGCGACAACTATGCCGCCATCGGCCTCACCGTGGACGGTGGCTTCGCTGAGCAGGTCCGCATTCCGGCGATGGCGGTGGCCCAGGGCAACGTCTTGCCCCTCGACGCTGGAGTCGACGTTGACCTCGCCGTGCTGATGGAGCCGGTAGCCGCGGTGCTTCGCGGCGTAAACGCGGTAGGACTCGGCAAGGGCGACACCCTGGTGATCACCGGCGCCGGGCCCATCGGACTGATCGCGTTGCTCCTTGCCAAGGCGCGCGGCGTCGCGCACGTCATCGTCAGCGAGCCTTCCGACGACCGCCGTCGGATCGCGCTGGAGCTCGGCGCCGACGCGGCGCTGGACCCGACGCAGTGCGACGTGGTGCAGGAGGTGCGTCGCGGCACGGGCGGAGCCGGAGCTGACGTGGTGATGGTGACGACCCCGGTGGCGCAGGTCTTTGCGCAGAGTCTGGATGTGGCTGCTGTAGGAGGCCGGGTGAACTTCTTCGCGGGACTCCCTGCATCGAGCGGAAGAATCGGTCTCGAGGCGAACCTTGTCCACTACCGGGAGCTCACCGTCACCGGCACGACCGCCAATACTCTGCAGGACTGCAAGCTGGCTCTTCAGCTGGTGCTCGAGAGCGCGGAGACCTTCAAGCCTCTCGTCACTCACCGGCACCCGCTCTCGCATGCGGCCGAGGGCTTCGCCGACGCTGTCGCCGGTGACGCACTCAAGGTGGTGCTGACACCATGAGTTGCCCTGTGTCTACCCCTAGCCGTTCAGGCCGCTTCGTTGGCTGTGTTGGCGAGGATGCTTTGGAGGGCTCGATGTTGGGCGGGGTCGTAGCTGAGGTTGTCGTGCCAGCAGCGCCAGATGACCTGTGCCCAGGCTCTGCCGAGGATGCGTACGGCGTGGGGGTGGTCGTGGCCGCGGGCGATGGCGCGTTCGTAGAGGTCGGCTGCCCAGGCGTTGTCGTGGCGGGAGCCGCCGGCGAAGTCGCACAGGGCGTCTCGGAGTTGTTTGTTGCATCCCCAGCGGAACGTGACGGCCTTGACCTTGCCGGACTGTCTGGTCGAGGGCGCGACGCCGGCCAGGGCTGCCAGGGAGTTGGCGGTGGGGAACTTGCCTCGGGCGTCGCCGATCTCGGCGAGCAGCCGGGCGGTGCGCAGGGTCTTGACCCTCGGCAGGGATGCGTAGATGTGGGTGTCGGGGTGGGTCTTGAGCTGGTCGGTGAGGTTGTCCTCGAGGACAGCGATCTGGGTGTTCAGGACCCGCAGCAGTGTCACGTAGGCACTGGTGGTCGCGGCGTGGACGTCGGCGTCGGTGCCGGTGGTCCCGCGGGGTGTGGCGAGCAGTTTGGCGTGCAGGATCGTGGGGTCGGTGCGCCCGGAGTATCCGACGCTGCTCAGCCAGGTGCCGAGCCGCTTGGGCGAGAGCCAGTCGGCCTGGCTCTGGGTGGTGAAGCGCTCGAGGAAGCTCAGGCTGATGGCGGTGTCGATGGCGGCGAACAGGCTGGCTGCGGCGGGGAACACGAGTTGCAGGTGGGCGCGGAGCTGGTTCGCGGCAGCGACGCGGTGTTTGACGAGGTCGCGTCGGGCTCGCACGGTGGTGCGCATCGCGGTGGTCGCGGCACTGTCGCGGACCAGGGGCCGCAGCCGGGCCCGGTCGGTGCGCACGACGTCGGCCAACACGTAGGCGTCGAAGCGGTCGTCTTTGTTGCCGGCCGACCCGTAGCGCGAGCGGAGGTTCATGACCTGCCCGGGTGCGATGACCAGCACCGTGAGCCCGGCCTGGAGCAGCGCGTCGACGACGGGTCCGTCGCCTCGTTCGATGCCGAGCTCGTCTACTCCGGCCTTGAGCAGGCGACGCACCAGGGTCTTCAGGCCGGCCGCATCGTGAACGACGAAGAACCGGTCCAAGACCGACCCGTCGGGCCCGAGGATGCACACGGCGTGGTCGTCCTTGGCCCAGTCCAGGCCGGCGCAGACTCGCGCCGGAGTGGTCGCAGGGGTGAAACTCATTGTTGTTTCCTCGCTGTTGGAGCAGTGAGAGAACACCCGGTGGTCCCGGGATCCCGCAGCCGGTCGCTCACTGATCGGCGCTCATCGGCGCATAGCCCTGTAGCCGGTCTGGGGGTCCTGGGCCACCGGACCTCGCAGAACTCATGCTGGACCTCGAGGGTCGAGCGATCTTGGCGATGGTCCGGTGGGGACCAGGGGTGTACCGGTAGCCCATCTGGAACTACCGACACGAGGATGGTGCACCAGTGAGCGAACCCGTCTTCGTGGCGTGCGACATGGGCACGACTCTTGTCAAGGCGGCAGTCGTGGACCTGTCAGGCACCGTGCTCGCTCAGGCCTCGCAGGAGTCCCAGCTCATCCGACCCCGCCCCGGGGTCGTCGAGCAGGACCTTCTGCAGATCGAGGCGGAGGCCCACGCGGCCATCGGCCGAGCTGTCGCGTCCTCCGGCCGCGCCGGCGACATAGCCGGGGTGTCATTCTCCAGCCAGATGTCCGGAATCGGCGCCGTGGGTGACGGCTTCGTTCCCGCTGCGCCCTTCGACTCCTGGCTGGACTCCCGGTGCGCCCAGGACATCTACGACATGACTCCGCACGCCAGGAGGGTGACTCAAGTCTCGGGCTGCCCTCCGACCTACAGTCACGCACCCAAGCAGCGCTGGTTGAAGCGGACCGACCCCGAGACCTACCGCCGTACTCGCGTGTTCCAGGTGCCGGGACCCTTCGTCGCGGCCCGGCTTGCTGGCCTCGACGTCGCTGACGCGTACATCGACAAGACCAATCTGTGCTTCGCCAACGTGTCAGACACCAAGCGCGGGGAATGGTCCGATGAGCTGGTGGAGCTCTTCTCTCTCGACCGGGAGAAGCTGCCTCGGATCGTGGCTCCCGACGCGGTCATCGGCACCGTCAGTCGCGAGTCCTCCCGAAGCACCGGCATTCCCGTAGGGGTCCCCATCGCCGCCGGCGGCGGCGACCAGATTGTCGCCTGCCTCGGCATCGGAGTCTCCACTCCCGGACGAGCCTCCGACTCCGCCGGGACCGCCAGCCTGTTCAGCATCTGCTTGGATCGCTGGGCACCGGACGCGGATGCGATGGGGCTCATCACCTCGCAGTCGATCGTCGAAGGTCGGTACCTTTCCTTCGCTTTCGTCAACGGTGGCGGCCAAGGACTGGAGTGGGTTCGCCACGAGATCCTGGGTGCCGACACGAACGCGCACGACGCGTTCAAGGAACTCGAGCGGCTTGCCAGCGCGGTCTCGCCGGGGTCGGACGGCCTCCTCTGGCTCCCCCACTTCCAAGGTGGCGTCACGCCACCCAAGCCCCACCTACGCAGCGGCTGGATCGGCATCACCGGGGGGCACACCACCGGCCACCTGTACCGCTCGGTCCTGGAAGGCATCGCCTACCAGTACGCGGCCTGGGCAACCCACGCCTCATCCGCCATGGGCAGTCCGCTGAAGCAGGTTCGCGCCATGGGTGGCGGGTCAGCGTCCGATCTCTGGCTCTCCATCAAGGCTGACGTGCTCGGCATTCCCTTTCTGCGCTCAGGCGAGTCCGAGGCCGCGCTGCTCGGCAACGCCCTCCTTGCTGGGTCAGCCACTGGTCACATCAACGACCTGGTGGCAACCGCCGACGCCTGGAACTCGTTCGCTGCGCCCGTCGAACCTGACGACAAGAGGCACGAGTGGTACGTGCGGTACCGCCGCGTCTTCGACAGCCTCAGCGACACCGTCGACCCCGTCTTCCGCGAGCTGTCGGCGCTGTCGAGCGAGGCCCCCCCAGCTTGATCGCCCCCGGCGAACTCCATCCATGACCCATCCAAAAAGGAGAACCAAAATGACCAGCATGAGCCAATCACACCCCAGCGGGGCGCAACCTCCTTCGCGGCGGCCCTCGAACGCCATCAGTGTGAAGACACCCAGGATGTTTGCGTCTCGCTCGCGCCTGGTCCTAGCCATCACCGCCCTGACAGCATGCGTGCTCCTCCTCACCGCATGTAGCTCCGACAACACCGCCTCCTCAGGGTCTGGTGGTTCCGACGCGGACTCCCGAGCCTTTGCAGCGAAGGTGGCCGAGGACGTTGCTGCTGCTTCCGCGCCGCAGACGCCCACGACCAATCCGGTGCCGCCCAGTGGCCCGGAACCCGCCACCGGCAAACAGATCGTCATCATCCCCTGCAGTGCAGCCGTCGAAGGGTGCAACCGCCCAGCTCGCTCCGCCAAGGAGGCGGCCGAGGCCATCGGATGGAGCGCCACCATCGTCGACCCCGCGGGAGCAGGTGGTCCCTCAGCAGCCATCCAGCGTGCAGTCTCGAGCGGTGCCGACGGCATCATCCTGAACTCCATCGATGCGGCCGCCGTCAAGGGCGACCTCGAGGCCACCCGAGATGCCGGAGTTGCAGTGGTCTGCGACATGTGCGGCGACACAGGTGGCTTGATCCAGTCGGTTATTCCGTCGCTCGAGGAGAACGAGCGGGCGGGCTACCTGCTGGGACAGCAAGCATTCCTGCTGGCGAAAGAGCGGTACGACTCGCCACCGAAGTTCCTCATCACGTCCACCAACGAGTTCGCCACGGTCACCTCACGGGTCGCAGGCGGCAAGGCGTTCATCGACGACTGCGTGGCCGCCGGGGCCGGATGCGAACTGCTGGCAGAAGCTCAAGTCCTCTCGACCGAGAACAGCACGACCGGACCGGGCCGAGTGGTCAGTCTCGTGCAGAGCAATCCCGACTACAACGTGCTCTTGGCCGGCTACGACGCCTCGCTCAACTTCTTCGCGCAGGGGCTCCAGCAAGCAGGTCTGGCCGATCCGGCCAAGGCGTTCGGTCTTTCCGTCGACGCGGATGTGGCCAACACTGAGATGATCCGCACCGACGGTTACCAGGCGGCCTCGGCCGGGGTGGACATGCGGCGGGTCGGCTACGGGATGGTCGACAACCTCAACCGTCTGTTCAACGACGAGCCGGTCGTCGACCAGGGCGTCACGGTCAAGATCATCACCAAGGACAATGTGCCGCCGGAAGGCTCGTGGGACGGTGACTTCGACGTCACCCCGAAATACCTGAAGCTCTGGGGCAAGGAATGACCGCTTCTCCGGTCGAGCTCGCGGACAGCCCTCGCCTGGCACTCGAGGTGCGAGGGCTGTCCAAGACCTTCCTGGGCCAACGCGCGTTGGACGGGGTTGACTTCGACCTTCGCGCAGGCGAGGTCCACGCGTTGCTGGGACAGAACGGGTCCGGCAAGTCGACCCTGATCAAGTGCCTGGCCGGCTACCACGAGCCCGACCCCGGCGCCGAGCTCGAGATCGCTGGACGGGCGGTCCCGCTGCCCTACCAGCCGGGGCAGGCCACCCAGATGGGACTGGTCTTCGTCCACCAGGATCTGGGGTTGGTCCCCAACCTGTCGGTGGCGGAGAACTTCGCGATCTCGCGGCGCTACGACGCCAGGTCTCTGGGGCGGATTCGCTGGAACTCCATCCAGGCCCGCGCCGCGCGGGAGCTGGAATCACTCGGCCACGACATTGACCCGCGGGGGATGGTGGGTCGTCTGTCGTTGGCCGAGCAGACCCTCGTAGCCATAGCGCGAGCGCTGGCCAGTGCCGAGAACGGGGCTCGCGTGCTGGTGCTTGACGAGCCCACCGCAGCACTCCCTGATGCCCGGCGAGGAGCATCCCAGGGCTCGCGCAGCGAGGTCGAGCTGTTGTTCGAGGCAGTACGCAGCGTCGTGGCGAGCGGCGTGGGCGTGATCTATGTGTCGCACAAGCTGCACGAGATCCTCGACCTGGCTGATCGCGCCACGGTCCTGCGTGATGGCCGCAAGGTCAGCACCTTCGGCGTGCCGGGCATGTCAGAGGCGGACCTGGTCCGCAGCATCGTGGGCCGAGATGTCGTCAAGGTAACCAGGGACAGATCGCAGGACCGCCCCGCCGGCGACCCGCTACTGAAGGTGTCCGGGCTGTCCGGAAACATGGTGCGCGACGTGTCCTTCGCGATCGACCGCGGCGAGATCGTCGGGGTTGCCGGCATGCTCGGCTCGGGCCGTAGCGAGCTGGGGCGGTTGCTCTTCGGGGCTCAGCCGCCCACTGCCGGATCCATCGAGCTGCGCGGGGCCCCAGCCGACTTCCGTGACCCCCGTGGCGCGGTGCGAAACGGGGTCGCCCTCATCCCCGAGGACCGCCGCCGCGAGGGCGGTGTGCTCAACATGACCGTCGGGCGGAACCTCACGCTGCCGTCGATCGGCGGCTTCTTCCACAAGGGCCGCATCCAGAATGCGGCGGTTCGCAAACGCGCGAAGGAGCTCATCACCGAGTTCCACATCAGTCCGCCAGTGCCCTCGCGAAAGTTCGGGGTCCTGTCGGGAGGCAACCAGCAGAAGGTCGTCGTCGCTAAGTGGCTCGGCACCTCCCCGGACCTCGTGATCTTCGACGAACCTGTGCAAGGCGTCGACGTCGGGGCCAGAGCGGAGATCTACCAGCTGGTCAGCCAGTCCGCCAGCCGGGGCGCCGGGGTCCTGCTCATCTCTTCTGAGTTCGACCAGATGCTCGAGTTCTGCACGCGCGTCCTCGTAATGCGCGACGGCAGGCTCGTCGCCGACCTCCCCACAGAGTCGATCACCCCTCACATGTTGACCCAGTACGTCTACTTCGGCGGCGCCGTCAGCAGCGAAAAGGCTCAGGCAGCCGCTCGCCCAGTCCAAGATGTGGAGCTCCGATGACCCTCGAATCAACCGCAGCCGCTGCCGTCCCCACGTTGCCGCCCGGTCGACAGCGCAGGATGGTGCGGCTCCACGGCGGCCGCAGCGAGCCGGTCGCCATCTTCCTGGCCCGGATCGCTCTTCCACTTATCCTCGTCCTGCTCGTGGTGACCTTCTCTGTGCTCGAGCCGGAGACGTTCTTCACGGTCGCCAACCTCAAGACGATTCTCAACCTGCAGTCGGTTCTCGGCATCCTCGCCCTGGGACTGATCATGCCGTTGATCATCGGCGAGATGGACCTGTCCGTGGCCGCAAATCTCGGCCTTGGCATGATCCTCGTGACGGGGCTCACCTCGCAGCAAGGGCTCGGGCTCGTGCCCGCGATCGCGCTCGCCGTGCTCGGCTGCACGGTGGTAGGACTGGTCAACGGACTCATGGTGACCCGGCTGCAGATCAACTCGCTCATCGCGACGCTGGGGATGAGCACGATCGTCACCGGCGTGGTCTCCGCCTACACGAACGGGGGAGTCTTCTACGCCGACATCCCCGCCGGCCTGCTCAAGATCGGCCAAAGCCGAGTCGGCGGCATCCCTCTACCCATCGTGTACGCGTTGATCATCGCCCTCGTCGTCTGGTACGTGCTCTCGAGCACGCCACTGGGCCGGTACCTGTACGCGATCGGCGGTTCGCGCGACGCGGCCCGGCTCAGCGGTGTCCCAGTGAAAGGGTTGACGCTGCTTGCCTTTGCAGGCGCAGGACTGCTCGCCGGGATCGGTGGAGTGGTCCAGGCCGGGATCCTGGGCAGTGGCAGCCCGACTGTGGGGCCACCCTTCCTGCTCCCGGTGTTCGCTGCCGTGTTCCTCGGTGCCACAGCCATTGAGCCGGGCGTGTTCAACGTGTGGGGCACGATCATCGCGGTCGTCACGCTGCAGGTGGGCGTGACCGGCCTGGCGCTGGTTGGCGCCCCATTCTGGATCGAGCCAGTCTTCACTGGGGTTGCCCTGATCATCGCGGTGTCGTCGGCCCGGTTCTTGCGGGGTGAAGCTCTGTGACATCAGGGGCCAGTACTCATTGCGAGTGCCATCACGACAGCCGCCGCACGGAAGAGGGCTCACCATGAAGATCGACCTCACCAACCAAACAGCCGTGGTCTCCGGTTCCGGCCAGGGCATAGGGCTTGCCATCGCCAAGGGACTTGCCGAGTGTGGCGCCTCAGTGGTCCTGAACGGCCGCTCTGAGGAACGTGTGGCGTTGGCTCTCAGCCGGCTGAGAGGCGCCGTGCCTGGGGCCGAGGTCAACGGGGTGGCCGCCGACCTGGGCACCGCCGGCGGGGTGGACACGCTGGTGAGCGCTGTCCCGCGCACCGACATCCTGGTCAACAACCTCGGCATCTTCGACCCTCGACCGTTTCTCGAGATCGATGACGACGAGTGGGACCGCTTCTTCCAGGTCAACGTGATGAGCGGGGTCCGGTTGTCGCGTGCCTACCTCCCCGGAATGCTCGAAGCGGACTCGGGTCGCATCGTCTTCGTCTCCAGCGAGTCCGCACTGCAGATCCCGCCCGAGATGATCCACTACGGGATGACCAAGACCGCCCAGCTGGCTGTCTCCCGTGGACTGGCCGAGATGTGTGCTGGAACCGGAGTCACGGTCAACGCGATTCTGTCCGGCCCCACCGCCTCGGAGGGGGTTTCCGAGTTCGTCTCGAAGCTTGACCCTGACCCTGACCCCGACAAATCACCACAGGAACTGGTCGACGAGTTCGTCCGGCAGCATCGACCCACCTCGATCCTGCGCCGGGCAGCCACACCCGAGGAGGTTGCCAACCTCGTGGTCTACACGTGCTCGCCACAGGCATCGGCCACAACCGGTGCCGCGCTTTCCGTCGACGGCGGTACTCGCCGATCGATCGTCTGAACTCGTCGCGGTCGTGTCGATCCAAGCGCGCGGGTGTCATTCACTCGAGCGGCTGGCGAATCCAGCCACCGGTGATGCCCGACACACAGCAACTACCCGCGATGGTCCACCGCGAGGGGGCCGCGACGAGACAAGGGAGCGAGCACATGTCGAAGATCCACCGATCCTCCGGACGCCGCGCCACCTTCGGCGCAGACGCCGAGAGAGTACGACTGGTCGGCCGCGCCAAGGGCCTTCCTGAAGCGAGCGCGGCATGAACCGCCTTGGCATGCACATGATGCTCTACACGAGCGAGTGGACGGAGCCGCGGGCCCGCACGGTCCTCGAACGGGCCAAGGAGTTCGAGTACGACTTCGTCGAGATCCTGATCTTCGACCCCGCGAGCATCGATGCGGCCATGACTGCCCGCCTCAGCACCGAGTACGCCGTACCCGTGGAGGCCACGATCTGCGGGGCGCCCACTGCCGACCTGTCCAGCGACGACCCTGAGACTGTGAGACGCGGCGAGGCCGCGATCTCGCGCGGGATCGAAGTGGCCAGCGAGATGGGTGCGACCCTGCTGGGCGGACCGACGTTCTCGGCCGTCCAGCGCTACCCGTCACCCCCGTCACAGGCGGCCCGCGAGCGGATCACCGATTCCTACGCCCGCCTCGCCGACCGCGCCACCGCGGCCGGGATCCGCCTAGGGCTGGAAGCGCTGAACCGCTACGAGAGCAACTTCGTCAACACGGTCGGCCAGGCCGCCGACATCGTGCGCAAGGTCGGGTCGCCCGCGCTGTTCGTCCACGCCGACCTCTTCCACATGAACATGGAGGAGCACCATTTGCCGACGGCGGTGGCCGAGGTCGCTGACGTCCTCGGCTACGTCCACGTCGCCGAGAGCAACCGCGGTGCCCTGGGCACGGGGAACACGGACTGGCCCACGTTCTTCGGTGCCCTCGCGGGCATTGGCTACGACGGCCCCATCACGTTCGAGTCCTTCTCCCCCACCGTCCTCGGCGAGGAGATGACCTCGCTCATCGCGCTCTGGCGGGCGCAGTGGACCGACCCCGATGAGGTCGCAAAGTCAGGCATAGCCTTCATGCGCGACCACCTTCAGCGCTCCGCGCGGTCAGGAGCACACCATGGATCTTGAGCTGGGGGGCAAGCAGGCACTCGTGACCGCATCGAGCGGCGGCATCGGCGAGGCCATCGCGACTGCACTGGCCCGTGAAGGCGCGGAGGTCGTCGTCAACGGACGCACCGACTCCACCGTCGACGAGGCGATCGCGCGGATCACCACAGAGGTGCCAGGAGCGACGCTGACGCCGCTCGTTGCCGATCTGGGAACTCTTGAGGGCACGCGGGTCGCAACTGCCCAGCTGCCGTCGGTCGACATCCTGGTCAACAATCTGGGCGTCTACGAGGCGGTCGAGTTCCTCGAGACGACAGACGACCAGTGGTTCCGGCTGTTCGAGATCAACATCATGAGCGGCGTACGACTCAGCCGGCACTACCTGAAGCCGATGCTCGAGCGGAACCACGGACGGATCGTCTTCATCGCCAGTGAGGCCGCTGTGGCCCCGGCTCCCGAGCTCCCGCACTACAGCGCCACCAAGTCGATGGAGCTCTCGGTGTCGCGCATTCTCGCGGAGCAGACGGCCGGCACCGCGGTCACCGTCAACGCCGTCCTGCCAGGCTCCACCCGGACCGGTGGCGTACGCGAGTTCGTGCAAGACATCTTCCCGGACCTCTCGTACGACGAGGCTGAAGCCCGGTTCATGGCCGACAACCGCCCAACCTCGCTCCTCCAGCGGCTCATCGACCCGCGGGAAGTCGCCGACGTCGTCACCTTCGTCTGCAGTGCACGCAGTGGCGCGATCAACGGCAGCGCTCTGCGCGCGGATGGCGGCATCGTCCGCACGGTCTTCTGACCCGTCCGACGGACAACGGAGCCATGTCCTGATCTGAGTGCACCGCGGCCCGGTGGCACTCTCGGTGTCAGGTGACTCCCACCTCTGCTCCTGCTCCCAGTTGCTCGCACATCACCGGTCCGTGTGACTCGCGAGCCGCCGATCGGCGACGCCTGCGAATGCAAAAGCGCCCCCGACCTGCAGTGATACAGGTCCGAGGCGCTTCTGCTTCGGTCGGGCTGACAGTGTGTTCCATCAGGACATCGGCGACACATCTCTCAAGACATAGGCGACAGTCCCTAGTCGGTGATGCTCGGGCATGTCGAAGGCACGCCTGATCCTGACCGCACTATTCGTTGACCATCAGATGAGGTTCCCCCAAAAGCGTGGAGGCATCAGCTATAAGGAGTAGCAAGATGTCTGAGAATCGAAATAAGTACGATGCGGAGTTCCGTGAGGGTGCGGTCCGGATCGTCGAAGAGACTGGTAAGCCGGTCGCCC
>JAENWO010000260.1 GCA_016649925.1 Actinomycetales bacterium | reverse complement strand
GGTGGCGGCCGGGTCCGGTGGTCGGTCCTCATCGACCGGACGCGGGCCGCGCCACCGCTGTGCTCCTCCTGACGGAGGCCGACAGCGTCACCCCTTGGCGCCTGACTTTGGCAACAGCTCCGGCCGGATGAGGGCGTTCGGCCTGTCGGCAGCGTCGCTGAGGCGGAGCCGCCGGACCTCGCTCATTCCTGTGGTGGCTCGGCGACCGGTGCGGACTGCTCCGACGGGCTCGCGAGGCTCGCCGGGGAGGACGCTGCCGCCGAGGGGGCGGACGCGACCCACGTGGTGTTCTCCTCGGGCCCACCGGGGGGGCGCCTCGTGCTCGTCCAACCACCCACCTCCGGGTACCTCCTACCCTGGGCGGATGAGGATCACCGGCGAACGCGTCCTGCTGCGCGACTGGGTCGCGGCGGACGATGGACCCCTGCGCTCCCTCCTCGACCCGGACCGGCCCTGGCACCGGACGAACGGCCCGTACTTTCTCCTGCCGGACGCTGAGGCGATGGAGTCGATGCGCATCGGGATCCTCACCCTCGCCTCGACCGAAAGCGCGGACCTCCCCGTCCCGCGGGGCATGCTGGCGATCGTGGACCGGGTGAGCGACGCGCTCGTGGGTGCGGTCAGCTGGTACTGGGAGAGCGAGGAGACGGACTGGCGCCGGATGGGCATCGTCATCTATGACGAGGCGCGCTGGGGACGGGGGCTTGCCAGCGAGGCGCTGGCCCTCTGGACCGGCTACCTGTTCGACACCACCGACGCTCTCCGGCTCGACATCGCCACCTACTCGGGCAACCCGGGGATGCTCGGCGTGGGGCGCACCCTCGGCTTCGTCGAGGAGGGCCGGTTCCGGCGGGCGCGGCGCTGGTCGGGCGGCACCCACGACTCGGTGGTGATGGGCGTGCTGCGCGAGGAGTGGGAGGCACTGCGAGAGCGGTGGGTGGCCACGACGACATGACGAACGGCCGGCCCCCGCCCATCGGGGACCGGCCGTCGCCCGGTGCGGGTCAGCCCTTGCTGCGGGACCGGCCGCGGTGCCGGCCGGGCCCGCATCCTCCGTGGGCTCGGGGGCGACGTCGGTGCCGACGCGCTGCGCACACGAAGAAGATGACGGTACGCCCTCCACCGGGTGAGACCAGGGTGACCGAGGGGTGAATTCGTGGTGTGGCTACTGACCACCGAGACCGGTCGTCGCCACTCCCCGCACGATCTGACGCTGGAACAGCATGAACACGATGAGCAGCGGCAGTGCCGCCAGGAGCGCGGAGGCCATGTTCTGCGAGTACTGGATGCCGTAGGCGTCCTGCACGGTGGTCAGGCCGACGGGCAGCGTCATCAGGCTGGCGTCGGTGGTGACGATGAACGGCCAGAGGAAGTTGTTCCAGGCACTGATGAACACGAAGATCGACACGGCGATGAGGATGGACCGCGACAACGGGACCACCACGGTCCAGAACGTCCGCCACGGCCCGGCACCGTCCACCCGGGCCGCGTCGAGCAGCTCCTGCGGGATGGCGTCGAAGAACTTCTTCAGGATGAACACCATGATCGGTGCCACCACCTGGGGAAGAATGATGCCGGCGAACGTGTCGACCATCCGGAAGCTCAGCATCTGCTGGAACAGCGGCACGATGAGGATCTGCCCGGGGATCATGATCGAGGCCACCGTGATCGCGAAGAGCAACTTCCGCCCGCGGAACAGCGTGCGGGAGAAGGCGTAGGCAGCCATCGCCGAGATCAGCACGGTGATGAGCGTGACGAAGATGGCCACGATCGTGGAGTTGAGCGTCCATGTCGCCAGCGCGCCCTTGGAGATGACGTTCTCGTAAGCCTGGGTGGTCCAACCGTTCGGCGGTGTCCAGGTGGCGCTGGCGGCGGCGTCGGTCTCGGACTTGAAGGAGGTGACCAGCGCCCACGCGAAGGGCAGCAGCCACATCACGGTCATGATGATGAGGGCCGCCATCGCCACGACGCGCGCGAGGGTCCTGTTGCCGATCAGGAGCCGTGTCGCGCGCCTGTTCTCGGCAGCCCGGACGGAGAGGGGCTTGCGGGTGGCCAGGGCAGTCTCAACGGACATCGCTGGGCTCCTTCCTCGTGGCGAAGAGCCTGGAGATCGACAAGATGATGATGATCGCGAAGAAGATGTAGGAGATCGCGGCCGAGTACCCGAGCCGGTAGTTCACGAAACCCGTGTCGTAGATGTAGACGAGGATCGAGCGCGTGGTGCCGTTCGGGCCGCCGTTGGTCAGCAGGTAGATCTGGTCGAAGACCTTCAGCGAGGAGAGCAGCTGCAGCACCAGGACGAGCCCGGTGGTCCGCCGCAGCTGCGGCAGCACGATGGACCACAGCCGGCGCCACGCCCCCGCGCCGTCGATCTCCGCCGCCTCATACAGATGCTCGGGGATGGCTTGCAGCGCCGCCAGGTAGAGCAGGAAGTTGAAGCCCACGGTCCACCACAGGGTGACGAGCACGATGGACCACATCGCGAACCGTTCGTCGGTGAGCCAGCCGATGCTGTCAATCCCAAGCGACGTCAACCAGTGGTTGAACAGGCCGAGGTCCGGTTGGTATAACCAGCCCCAGATCAGGGTGACCACCGCGACCGGCAGGAGGAACGAGGAGAAGAACGAGAAGCGCCACAGCCACTGCCCGGGCAGTCCGGTGTAGACCAGGAGCGCCATCACGAGGGCGACGAGCACGAGCGGGATCGTGCTCATCAGCGTGAAGAGGACGGTCTGCCACAGCGTCTGCCACACCTGGGAGTCCGTGAACGCGTTGGCGTAGTTCTCGAAGCCGATGAACTCCGGGCCGGTGCCGATCAGGCTGCGGTCGGTGAAGCTCATCCAGATGCCGTAGATGATCGGCCAGATGAGGAAGATTCCGAACGCCAGCAGGAACGGCAGCACGAACCAGTAGCCGCTGGCTCCGCTGTGCAGCCGCATCGCTCGACGCTCCCTCTCCCGGGTGTCCTTGCGGGTGCGTGTGGTGGGGAGCGCGGGCCGTGAACCGGTCTGGGTGGTCATGATCGTCTCTCCTCGCCACTCACGCCGGACTCGGCATCGACAGCAGCAGGTTCATCTCGCTGATCATCTGGTCGACGGCCTGCGCCGGCGGCGCGAGGCCCTGCAGGGTGCTCGACATGGCCTGGCACATCCGGTTCTGGAAGTCGCTCCCGGAACCGGTGAACCAGGTGGGTGGGTCGAGGAACGCCCATCGCCCGGCGATCGCGTAGTCCGCCTGCGGTTCCAGTGCGGCATACTCCGGGGTCTCCACAACGGGCTGGAACGCGGGGATGTGGCCGGCGGTGGCCCATGTCTGCGCCCCCTTGAGGATGGAGGCGAGCACCTCGTAGGTGGCCTCGCGACGCGCGGGGTTCGGCGTCAGCTGGCGCGGGAGGACGTACGAGTGGGAGTCGGCGTACGCGGCCTCGGTGCCGAACATGATCGGCAGGGGTGCGCCTCCGACGTCGGGGAACGCTTCGCGCAAGGCGCGGAGCTCCCACTCTCCGGTCAGGATGAGACCGGCGCGACCGCTGACGAAGCTGGAGATCGCACCGCCGTAGTCGCTGTTCTTGGCCGCCACCGTGCCGTCCAGCATCGTCTGCATGAACGTGAGCAGCTCGACCGCGACCCCGTCGTCGAGCTCCGCCTTCTTGCCGGGGACGAGGCTGTACTCGGCGCCGGACTGGCCGTACAGGCCCCAGAACAGCCGCCACGCCTGAGCCGGGTCGGAGAGGTAGCCGAAGGCGACACCGGTCTCCCCCGTGACCTCGGCGAGCTTGCGGCCCATGTCCAAGAACTCGTCCGGCGTGCTGATCGGCGCGAGCTTGCCGTTCGCGTCGAGGATGCCCGCAGGCTCGGCGATCGCCGGGTTGAACAGCGTGATGAACGGGTGGGTGTCCAGTGGCAGGGCGTACAGCTCGTCGTTGTACAACGCCCGCTCCCACAGCGCCGGCGCGAAATCCGACTCCGTGATCCCCACCTGCTCCAGCATGTCGAGGTCGAACGGTTCGAGCAGACCACCGGGGGCGTACCCGATCAGCCGGGAGAGGTGCATGACCGCCGTCTCGGGGGCACGGCCCCCGGCCGAGGCCATCGCGAGCTTCGTGTAGTACGGAGAACCCCAGGCCAGGGTCACCGAGCGGATGTCGTACTGGGGCAGCTCCTGCCTGCTGGTGTTCAGCATGTCCTGCATGATCGCGCCGTCGGACCCGCTGAACAGGTCCCAGATCCGCACGAGCGTGCCGGTCGCGGCGGCGGTGGTGAGGCTGCCGACACAACCACTCAGCGAGCCGCCGACAGCCACCGCGCCGGCACCGAGGGCCGCGACCCGGAGCAACGAGCGGCGGCTGATGGGATGGTCGGACGCATCGCCAAGCAGCGTCCGCCCGAAAGTGCTGTCCTGGCCCATGTCAGGCCCCTCCGCGTCGAGGAAATCCCCGGATCAGGGGATCAGGGGATCGGGGGATCCGGTCGGAACGGCCCGATCCATGTCGCCCGGCGCCGCCATCCGCTCACC
>JAENWO010000257.1 GCA_016649925.1 Actinomycetales bacterium | reverse complement strand
GGGGGGCGGTGGGAAGGGTCAAAGGTGTATAAGAGACGGGGGGGGGGTGGGCGTGGGGGGGGGCGCGGCGTACGAACGGCACCGGCGGGTCAGACCTCGGCGAGCGCCTTGCGGATGCGCTTCTCGGAGACGGGGCTCGGCGTGCCGAGCTGTTGGGCGAAGAAGCTCACCCTGAGCTCCTCGATCAGCCAACGGACCTCGTCCAGCCGCGCGCGCCGCTCGGCGTTCGCGTGCTGCGCGCTCTGCTTCGCGGACCACCATGCGTCCCGCAGCTCGCCGAGCCGCCAGGCCAGGTCCGCGTCCCGGTTCGGGTTGTCGGCGGCCTTCTCCAGCCGGACGACGGCGGCGCGCAGGTAGCGGGGCAGGTGCACCAGCCGCTCCGGTGGGGTGTCGGCCAGGAACCCGGGACCAACGAGGGCCGCACGCTGGTCCCGCACGTCGGTCAGCACGTTCAGCAACGCCATCGAGGTGCTGCGCCTCACGGTCGCCTCGAGCTCGCGGGAGACGGTCAGAATCGTGACCGCCAGCCGGGCGACACGCAGGATCTCGTCCTCGAGCCGACCGCGGACGTCCACGCGGAGCCCCTCGAACTGAGCCAGGTCCCGAACATCGGCCAGGTCTCGCCCAGCCGTGAGCGACTCGATCGCCGCGAGGTGGAGGTCCTCGACCAGGCTCTCGTTCGTCCGGTACGGGCTCGCCGCGAGCGTCAGTGCCTGCATGCTGTTCCACCGGCTCGTCACCCGCCCGACCGGCAGCGCCATCCCCAGGTAGAGCAGCCGGAGGACGCCGGCCCGGTGGCTGGCGGCCTGCTCGCCCGCATCGGCGAGCACCCGGAGGGACACGGACCACGCCTCGCGTGGCCCCTGCTCGACGGCGAGGGCCGGGTAGCCGCGGACCTCCAGCCCGCCTGCCCCCATCGAGGTCACGGTGGTCGGGATCCGTCCGCCCTCGATGCTCGGCCAGCCGGTGAGGTCCGTCTCCTCGGCCAACCCCGGCACCACGGCGCCGCTGCCCACCCGGTGCGATGCCGCGCCGTCGGGCTCCGCCCCAGCGCCGCCCGCCGACCCGGGAACCGAGACGGGCTGCGCCCTGCGTGCCTCGGTCAGCGCGCTGCGCACGGCCGTGCGGACGGCGTCCTGGGACTGGCGGGTCAGCTGGCGCTGCAGCAGGAGGAGCTCCTTGCCCTCGGCGAGGACCGCGCCGCGCTCACCGTGCACCCGGAACGTCATCCGCAGGTGCGCGGGCAGGCGGTCCGGCTCCCAGGCGCCGGAGGGGATCTCGACGTCGCGCAACCGGGCCGCCGCCGTGGCGAACGCCTCCGGGAAGGAGGGTGCGCCGTCGGGCGCCGGAGCGACCTCGGCCCACGGCGGAAGGAGGCCGACGACGTCCCGTGCGACGTCCGGCGCAGGGACGAGCTGCACCCGGACCGGCTTGGGAAGGGACCGGATGGAGGCCACCGCGAGCTCGCCGAGCAGGCCGGGGACCATCCAGTCGAAGCCGTCCGGGCGCACCCGGTTCAGCACGGCGATCGGGATGTGCACGGTGACGCCGTCGGCCTCGGTGCCGGGCTCGAACTGGTAGGACAGCGGGAGGGTGAGGTCGCCGGTGCGCCAGGTGTCGGGGAAGGCGTCGGCGTCGAGGGTGTCCGCCTCCGGGACGAGCAGCTCGCGCGTGAACGTGAGCAGGTCCGGGTTCTCGCGACGCGCATCCTTCCACCAGGTGTCGAAGTGCCGGGCCGTGGTGGCCCCCTCCGGGACCCGCTCGTCGTAGAAGTCGAACAGGCCGTCGGAGTCGATCACCAGGTCACGACGGCGTGAGCGTGCCTCCAGGCCCTCCGCCTCGGCGAGCAGCTCGGCGTTGTCGGTGAAGAACGTGTGGTGGGTGCGCCACTCGCCCTGGACGAGGGCGTGCCGGATGAACATCTCCCGGGCCACCACCGGGTCCACCCGCGCGAACGGCACCACCCGGTCCGCCACCAACGGGACCCCGTAGAGGAGCACCTTCTCCTTGACCATCGCCGCGCCCTGCTTCGTGGACCAGTGCGGCTCGGAGTAGGTGCGCTTGATGAGGTGGGCGGCGAGCGGCTCGGCCCACTCCGGCTGGATCCGGGCGACCGTGCGGGCGAACAGGCGCGAGGTCTCCACCAGCTCGGCGGCCATGATCCAGGCGGGGTTCTTCTTCGCCAGGTGCGAGCCGGGGAAGATGACGAACCGGGTGCCGCGCGCGCCGGCGTACTCCCGACGGCGCTCGTCCCACGACCCGATGTGGGAGAGGAGCCCCGCGAGAAGCGCCTGGTGGACGCGGTCCGGATCTACTGCGTCGCCCCGGGCGTGGACCTCGAGCCCGAGCGGCTTGGCCATCTGCCGGAGCTGGGCGTGGACGTCCTGCCACTCCCGCACGCGCAGGTAGTTGAGGTACTCCGAGCGGCACATCCGCCGGAACGCCGACGACGAGAGCTCGTTCTGCTGCTCCTTGAGGTAGTCCCACAGCCTGAGCAGGGACAGGAAGTCCGAGGTCGGGTCGGCGAAGCGGCGGTGCTTGTCGTCGGCGGCCTGCTGGTGCTCGGTGGGGCGTTCGCGGACGTCCTGCACCGACAGTGCGGCGACGATGACCATCACCTCGCGCACGCAGCCGAGCCGTCCGGCCTCGACGATCATCCGGCCCAGGCGCGGGTCGATCGGCAGCTGCGCGAGCACCCGGCCGACCTTCGTCAGCCGGTTGCCGGAGCCGGTGTCCTCCTCGGCCCGGCGTGCGCCCTTGCCCGGTTCGATGGCGTTGAGCTCGTGCAGGAGCTGCATCCCGTCCTTGACCGCACGGGAGTCGGGAGCATCGACAAAACCGAACTTCCCGACGTCGCCCAGCCCGAGTGCCGTCATCTGCAGGATGACCGACGCGAGGGACGTGCGCAGGATCTCCGGCTCGGTGAACTCCGGCCGACCCTCGAAGTCGCGTCGGGAGTAGAGGCGGATGCAGATGCCGTCGGCGACGCGTCCGCACCGACCGGCGCGCTGGTTAGCGCTCGCCTGGGAGACGGGCTCGATCGGCAGCCGCTGCACCTTGGTCCGGTTGGAGTAGCGGGAGATCCGGGCGGTACCGGGGTCGATGACGTAGCGGATGCCCGGCACGGTCAGGGAGGTCTCCGCGACGTTCGTGGCGAGCACGATCCGGCGCGTGGTGTGGTGCTCGAAGACACGGTGCTGCTCGGCGGCGGAGAGCCGGGCGTACAGCGGGATCACCTCGACCGCGCCCACCGCGTGCGCGGACGCCCGCGTCTCCCGGCTGCCCGGCGCGACGTGGCGGGGACCGAGGTGCTCGGCCAGGGCGTCGGCGGTGTCGCGGATCTCCCGCTCGCCGGAGAGGAACACGAGGATGTCACCCGGTCCCTCGGTCATCAGCTCGTCGGCCGCCCGGCAGATGGCGGTGGTCTGGTCCAGGGGTTCGGACTCGGCGGCCCGCCGGCCCGCGACCTTGGCCGCGCTCGACGGCGCGTCCGGTGCGTCGGCGTCCGGCCCGTCGGCGTCGGGCGCGACGGGGGCGTCGGTGTCCGGGACGAGCGCGGCGTACCGGAGCTCCACCGGGTAGGTCCGGCCGGTGACCTCCACCACCGGTGCCGGCATCGTGCCTGCTGCTCCGCCGTCGGGCGCGGGAAGGGCGAAGTGCTCGGCGAAGCGCGCGGAGTCGATCGTCGCGGAGGTGATGATGACCTTGAGGTCGCGGCGCCGGGGGAGGAGCTGGTGGAGGTAGCCGAGGATGAAGTCGATGTTGAGGCTCCGCTCGTGGGCCTCGTCGACGATGATCGTGTCGTAGTGGCGCAGCATCGGGTCGCGCTGGATCTCGGCGAGCAGGATGCCGTCCGTCATGAGCTTGACCAGGGTCGTCTCGCTCACCTGGTCGGTGAAGCGGACCTGATAGCCGACGGCGCCACCGAGCGGGACGTCGAGCTCCTCGGCGATGCGCTCCGCGACGGTACGTGCCGCGATCCGGCGCGGCTGCGTGTGCCCGATGGTGCCGGTGATGCCGCGGCCGAGCTCGAGGCAGATCTTCGGGATCTGGGTGGTCTTGCCCGAGCCGGTCTCGCCGGCGACGATCACCACCTGGTTCCTCGCGATCGCCGCGGCGATCTCCTCCCGGCGGGCGGAGACGGGCAGCTGCTCGGGGTAGGTGATGACCGGGCGGGCGGCCTCGCGCTTGGCGATCAGCTCCGCACTCGGCGGACGGTAGGTGTCGCGCCCGTGATGGTGCTGCTCGGGTCCGCGAGGCCCGCGCTGACCCGCTCGACCGGGTCGACGACGGCGGGGCCTGCGCCCCTCGCCGTTCGTCTCCTCGCTCACCACGTCCCATTGTCCCTGACTGTGCGAACTTGTTTCTCGCGCCGGCCTCGGCTGCCCTCCGGGACGCTCTGAGCATCCGCGGTCCGGGCGCGAACGCCCCGGACCCAGGAACTCATCTCTCCTTCATCATCCCCCGCGCGGTGGCGGTGCCCGATGACGTGGCGGTGCCCGATGACGTGGCGGTGCCCGATGACGTGGCGGTGCCCGATGATGGACACCAGATGCGCACGTG
>JAENWO010000422.1 GCA_016649925.1 Actinomycetales bacterium | reverse complement strand
TACCCGTCAGGTAGAGCGTGATCCCGGCGGCCTGGGCGGCGGCCACGACCTCCTCGTCGCGCACGGACCCGCCGGGCTGGACGACCGCGCGGACACCGGCGTCGAGCAGCACCTGCAGGCCGTCGGCGAACGGAAAGAACGCGTCCGAGGCAGCAACAGCCCCGCGAGCCCGCTCCACGTCGCCGGTGTTCGCCCGCTCGACTGCGAGGCGGCAGGAGTCGACCCGGTTGACCTGGCCCATCCCGATGCCGACGGAGGCGCCGCCGCTCGCCAGCAGGATCGCGTTGGACTTCACCGCGCGGACGGAGCGCCAGGCGAACTCGAGATCGGCCAGGGTCGCCTCGTCGGCGGGCTCGCCAGCGGCGAGCGTCCAGGCGGAGGGGGCATCGCCGTCGGCGTCGATCAGGTCAACCGACTGCAGGAGCATGCCGCCGGAGATCTCCCGCAGCCCTCCACCGCTCGGCTTCTCGTCGACCTGCAGCAGGCGGATGTTCTTCTTCCTCGTCAAGATCTGCAGCGCGGCGTCGGTGAACCCGGGGGCCAGGACCACCTCGGTGAAGACGTCGGCGACCTGCGCGGCCATCTCCTCGGTCACCACCTCGTTGCTGGCGATCACGCCCCCGAATGCGGAGACCGGGTCGCACGCGTGGGCCTTCGCATGGGCGTTGGCGATGTCGGAGCCGACCGCGATGCCGCACGGGTTCGCGTGCTTGACGATCGCGACGGTCGGGCCGGTGTGGTCGTGCGCGGCGCGCCAGGCAGCATCGGCGTCGACGTAGTTGTTGTAGCTCATCTCCTTGCCGTGGAGCTGGGTGGCGCCGGCCAGACCCCGGCCGCCGAAGCCGTCGGTGTAGAGGGCGGCACGCTGGTGCGGGTTCTCCCCGTAGCGCAGCACGGCCTTGCGGTTCCAGGTGGCGCCGACCCAGCCCGGGAAGCCGGAGGAGGCGCCGACCTCGTCGTCGGGGGCCACGACGGTGCCGATCCAGGACGCCACGTGCACGTCGTAGGTGGCGGTGTGGCGGAACGCCTCGGCGGCCAGACGCCGGCGCTGCTTGAGGGTGAAGCCGCCGGCCCGCCCGGCCGCGATGACGTCCGGGTAGCCGGCCGGGTCCACGACGACGGCGACGCTCGGGTGGTTCTTGGCCGCCGCGCGCACCATGGAGGGGCCGCCGATGTCGATCTGCTCGATCACCTCGTCCTGGCTGGCGCCGGACATCGCGGTCTGAGTGAACGGGTAGAGGTTGACGACGACGAGGTCGAACGGTTCGATCTCGAGCTCGGCGAGCTGGGCGACGTGATCGGGCTTGCGGCGGTCGGCGAGGATGCCGGCGTGGACGCGCGGGTGCAGGGTCTTGACGCGGCCCTCGAGGCACTCGGGAAATCCGGTGAGGTCCTCCACGCGGGTCACCGGGACGCCGGCGGACTCGATCACGCTGGCAGTGGAGCCGGTGGAGACGAGGGCTACGCCCGCGGCATGGAGGGCCTGCGCGAGCTCGGGCAGCCCCGTCTTGTCGTAGACGGAGATAAGGGCGCGGCGCAGCGGGATGAGGTCGGTCATGGCGTTCTCCTGGTTCGACGATGAGGTGCATCACCGCGGCACCCAGGCGATCGGTGCGCTACAGGTTCGAGCCTTCGGCCGCTTCCAGGTGGTGCTCCACCTCGACGCCAGTCACGGCCAGGGTCCATGTTAGCGGAGCCGCGCCCCGAACCCTCTGCTCGTTCCTGTCGCGCCGAACGCGTAGTTCCGCGGCGCATCCGGCATGGGGGTCGCGGAACTACGCGTTCGGCGGGCCGTGACCGTCAACCGATGATGACCCGTCGGCCCTCCAGCCGCCAGCCCTCGCGCGCCAGCCGGCCGACGTACTCCACGAGCTGCGCCCGCTCGGCCACCTTGATGCGCGTCGTCAGGGACTTCTCGGTGTCGTCGTCGAGCACGGGGACGGCGACCTGGGCGATGATCGCACCGGTGTCCACGCCGTCGTCCACCACGAACAGCGTCGCCCCGGCCACCTTCACCCCGTACGCGAGCGCGTCACGCGGGCCATGGATGCCGGGGAACGAGGGCAGCAGCGCATTGTGGGTGTTGAGGTACCGCCCGCCGAACGCGGCGAGGAAGTGCGGGCCGACGAGCTTGAGGAAGCCGGCCGAGATCACCAGGTCCGGGGCGTGCTCGCTCACCCGCACGGTGAGTGCGCGGTCCCACGCCTCCCGGTCGGGGTGGTCCCCGACGCGCTCGACGAAGGTCGGGATCTCGGCGTCGGCGGCGTGGTCGAGGCCGGCGCAACCAGACCGGTCCGCGCCGACGGCGACCACCTCGGCGCCGTA
Organism: Actinomycetales bacterium; assembly: GCA_016649925.1. Lineage (GTDB taxonomy): Bacteria > Actinomycetota > Actinomycetes > Actinomycetales > Beutenbergiaceae > JAENWO01. Next base: position 624 of record JAENWO010000422.1, on the reverse strand, counting down.
AACCGGATCTCGGGCAGCGGCGAGGAGAGCCGCGAGGTTGGACCCTCCGCCGGAGATCAGGACGACGACACGCTGTGGGGACGACACGCCGAGGACTCTAGTCGCCCACAGGTGGGGCGACCTCGACCCGCAAGCCGCTGTCCGTGGCACTGCCGGGATCTGTGAGAATGGGTGGACGAGCGCAGCGCACCGGAGGTCTACGTGAACAACCCGTATTCCCCGCCGGACCCGTCCAAACCTCGCCCGACGCCGCCCACGCGGGAGGTGAGGCCCCGGCCGCCGACACCGCGCAGACCAGATCTACCCAAACCCACACCCGAGCAGCTCGCCGAGACGAGCGGAGCCGTCCTGCGGTTCGGGCTCCTGATGCTCGCCGCCCTGCTCACCTCCCGCCTGCCCGTGCCGTGGCAGGTGGCGAGCCCGGTATTCGCGCTCGCGGCGGTGATCTTCGGTGTGCGCTCGATCGTGCGGGTCCGCCGCGCCGGGATTCGCGGCACGCTGACGGCGATGCTGGCCGGCGGCGTCGCGCTCTCCGTCGTTCTGCTGCTCTCCTCGCTCACGATGCTGTCCCTGTGGTCGGCGCAGGTGGACCGGGACAGGTGTCTGGGCTCAGCCCTGACGATC
>JAENWO010000457.1 GCA_016649925.1 Actinomycetales bacterium | reverse complement strand
GCCGCGCACCGGTCGGTGACCGCGAGCGCCCCGGACGTCGGCACCCGCACACCATGGAACACAGCCTGCAGATCGTCTCCGCGCAGTCGACCGCTGCCGATGCCGGAAGCGAGTGCGGTGCGCATGGCGAACGCACCGTCGGCGAACGGCTCGGGCAGCGGGCGGTGGGCAGGCACACCGCCAGAGTGCCGAGAGCCCGTGAATCGCGGGCCGGTTATCCACACCTGCAGCGTCGTGAGCATCAGTGCGGCACCCGCCTGTGCACAACGAGGTGGCACAAAGGGCTCGTTATCGGCGAGCTGGCGAACCGTTTGTGACATGTGGACGGGTCAGCCCCCCGGAACGGTCAGGCCCCAGAACCGTCAGGCCCCGGAACGGTCAGCCCCCCAGCGTGGCGAGCAGCCGCGACACCGATCCGCCGAGCCCCCACCGCTCCACCAGCGCAGCGAGCGCCTCTGGGTCGCGCGGCGCGGGATGCGCGTCGTCGGCGCCGGGGAGCCAGAGGTCCGGGTCGCCGAGATCGATCTCCCGGGCCACGGCGACCACCTCGGGTGCCACCGCGAGGTACTCGGCCGCGTTCTTGATCTTGACGCGCATCCCGGCGGCGAGCTCGGTCGTCGGGTCCGCTGCGGCGGCCTGGATGCCGGCGATGTCCCCGAACCGTCCGAGCAGCGACGCGGCGGTCTTCTCGCCCACGCCGGCGACCCCGGGCAGCCCGTCGGAGGCGTCCCCTCGCAGGGTCGCGAAGTCCGCGTACCGGTTCGCCTCCACGCCGTACTTCCCCCGCACGACGGCGTTCGTCACCTGCTCGTGCCGGCCCACCCCGCGCGCGGTGTACAGGATGCGTACCTCGGCGTCGTCGTCGACGAGCTGGAAGAGGTCGCGGTCCCCGGTGACCACGTCCACGGGCATGCCGGCGCCCGTCGCGAGGGTGCCGATGACGTCGTCGGCCTCGTAGCCGTCCGCGCCCACGATGGCGATGCCGAGCGCCTCGAGCACGGCGACGATGACCGGGATCTGCGCCTCGAGCGGGTCGGGGACCTCTTCGATGTCCGAGCCACCGGGGACCACCTGCCCGACGCGGTGCGCCTTGTAGGACCCGATGAGGTCCACCCGCCACTGCGGTCGCCAGTCGTTGTCCCAGCAGCAGGCCAGGTGGGTGGGCCGGTAGTCGGTGACGAGCCGGGTGATGAAGTCGAGCAGCCCGCGCACCGCATTGATCGGCGTGCCGTCCGGTGCGGTGAACGAGTCCGGCACGCCGTAGTAGGCACGGAAGTACAGGCTGGCGGTGTCGAGCAGCATGAGGCGGGTCACGGTGTCGAGTCTTCCACGACCCCCGGACCGCGGTCGGTCAGCCGACCGGCCGGTGCGACTCATCGGCCTACGGTCAGGACGGCGGTCTCAGACGCGGGTCGCCCAGAACGCCACGGCCGCCGCCGCCGCGACGTTGAGCGAGTCCACTCCCCCAGCCATCGGGATCTTCACGACCAGGTCGGCGGCGTCGATCGCCCCGCGGGTGAGTCCGTCCCCCTCCGTGCCGAGGAGGAGGGCGAGCCGCTCAGGGGGCGAGTCCGCGAGCTCGTCCAGGCTGACGGCGTCATCCGCGAGCGCCAGGGCCGCGACCACGAACCCGGCTTCGCGCAGCTCGGCGAGCCCGCCCGGCCAGCTCTCGATACGCGTCCACGGCACCTGGAACACCGTGCCCATGGAGACCCGCACGGAACGGCGGTAGAACGGGTCGGCGCAGCGCGGGGTGACCAGGACGGCGTCCACACCGAGCCCGGCGGCGCTGCGGAATGCCGCCCCCACGTTCGTGTGGTCGACGATCTCCTCCAGGATCGCGACCCGACGCGCGCCCGCGATGACTGACGCGACGGGCGCCAATGGTGGTCGGTGCATCGCGGCCAGGGCACCCCGGTGCAGGTGGAACCCGGTGACCTGCTCGAGGACGTCCGCGGGCGCCACGTAGACGGGCACATCGCCGTCGGACCCGGCACCGACCTGGTCGAGGAGACCGGCGAGGTCGGCCAGCCAACGCTCCGCCATCAGGAAGGAGCGAGGCCGGTGCCCGGCGGCCACGGCACGGCGGATCACCGTGGCGCCCTCCGCGATGTACATGCCGCGGGCAGGCTCGTGCTTCGAGCGCAGGACGACGTCGGTCAGGCGGGTGTAGTCGGCGAGCGCCTCGGCGGGGGCGTCGGCGACGGCGACGATCGGCACCCAGGGACCCTAGCGGGTGAGCAGACGACGGCGGAGCGGGCGTCCTCCGGCGAGGCGATCCTGGGTGGCGAACTCGATGGCGTTCGCGTAGTGCTGCGTGATCTCGGCGTGGACGGCATGCCACGTGCGCCCAGCCGTGGACTCCCGCGCGTTGGCGCCGAGCTCCGCGCGCAGCCCGGGACTCGTGGCGAGCAGGGCCACGTGGTGCCGCAGTGCCGCGAGGTCCCCGGGCGCGAACAGGAAGCCGTTGTGGCCGTGGCGGATGAGGTCGATGGGACCACCTCGGGCCGGCGCGATCGCCGGCACCCCGCTGGACTGGGCCTCCTGGATCGTCTGCGCGAACGTGTCCATCTCCCCGGTGTGGACGAACACGTCGAAACTGGCCATCAACCGCGAGAGATCGGTGCCGCT
>JAENWO010000117.1 GCA_016649925.1 Actinomycetales bacterium | reverse complement strand
ACGTCGGAGCGATGCACCACATACCCCGTCACCCCGACGTCATCGGTCGAAGCCGACCACGTCAGAGCCACCTGATCACCACTGACCGACGCCGCCACATCCGCCGGCACCGACGGCGCCACCACATCCGGCGGCGGGACATCGGCGCCCACGGCGTGGTGGACGGCAGCCTGTGCAGCGGTGAGCGCGTACCCGTACACGGCCACCTCGTCGACGAGGCCGGCGAAGTCGCTGCTCGACGGCTGGCCGGGCCAGCCGTTGATGTTGTCTCCACCCACCCGCCAGAAGCCGGTGTAGGCCTGGTTCACCGTTTGGGTGTGTGTACCGACCAGCTCACCGTCGACGTACAGCGCCAAGCCGTCCGTTCCCTGCGTGCCGACCACGTGGTGCCATTGCCCGTCGTTGTAGGCCGCGGTCGACGTGATGGTGGCTGTGCCGTTGGCGTACACGCCGAAGACCAGTCGTCCGTCGTTGGTCATGTAGATCTGCTTGTCGTAGTTGTTGCTCGTACCGTCCGCGGAGTTACCGAAGCCGATGAGCTTTCCTCCAACGGCGGTCTCCGTGGAGAACCACATCTCGGTGCTGAACCGAGCCGGCGAACCGGTGGCTGCAGTGGACCGGATGCGCCCCTGGGCCGACCCGTCGAGTGCGGCGGCGGTGCCGGCAGGGACCGCCCCGGCCTGGCCGAGCGAGACGCCGGCGAGGATCTGCCCGGTCGCACCGTACAGACCGGAGTCGGCAGCGACGGTCCCGCTGGCCTCGTCCAGGCGCCAGTACATGTCCGGGTCGTCGTTGTACACGGTCGCCCCGTACGCGTCGGCCGGTGCGGTAGGAACGTCAGGTGTCCCGCCGGCGAGCGTGTAGTGATCGATCACCTGCTGGTGGGTCAGCACCGTCGGGTAGACCGCGGTCTCGTCGATCAGCCCGGCGAAGAAGTTGGAGCTGGGAGCGTTGGGCCAACCGCCGAGGTTGTCACCGCCCGTGCGCCACGACCCGCGGTAGTCCTGCGCCGCACTCACGGAGTTGCGCCCCACGCGCACGCCGTCCACGTACAACGTCATGCCGCCCGCACCCTGGGATGCCACCACGTGGTGCCATTCGCCGTCGTTGTAGGTCTGTGCAGTCGTCAAGAGCTGGGGGCCGCCCGTCCAGACCCCGAAGGAGATACGTCCGTCGTTGAGCATGTAGATGTTGCGGTCGTAGTTGTTGCTGAGCGGGTTGTGCGGGGGGTTGTGGGTCGTGGGCCTGCTGTTGCCGTAGCCGATGATCTTCCCGCCCGAAGTGGTTGTGGTGTTGAACCACGTCTCGGCGGTGTAGGTGGTCGGGCTCATCGCGTAGCTGTCGCTGTAGGCGTAGGCCGAGCCGCCGAAGCCCATCGCGAAGCCCGGCTCGCCGGCAACGGCATTGGCCGCCGCGCGGTACGTCGGGTTCTGCATGTACTGCGGGTTGCGGTCTCCCGGGGAGCTGTCCACCCCGTAACGGCCGGCGGTCTCGTTATAGCGCCAGTACAAGCTCGCCCCGTCGCCCAGCACCTCAGCCGCGTAGTCCACGTCGGACGACGCCGTGCCGATCGACAACGCCGGCGAGAGACTGCTCGTCGTAGTACCGTCGCCGGCGCTGACGCGATAGGAGTACACCGTCCCGGGAACGGCCGTGGTATCGGTGAACGAAGCCTGCGGCAGGTACCACCAGCGAGACTCCTTCTGGAGCTCCCCGATCAGGACGTTGTTGCGGTAGACCCGGTACGTGAGCAGTCCGTCGTCCGGGTCGAGGACGGTTCGCCAACGCAGGTGCACCTGGCCTGTTACCAGGGACTCCGCAGAGAGCGACGGCGTCGGGATGGTCCCGGTGTCGGGTCCCTCGGAGAAGCGGGTCAGTCCTTGCTGCGGCGCACCGTTGGTACGCGTGAACTCGCCTCCCACCCACAAGTGACGCTGACCGCCGGCCGTGGCGATCGTCAGCGCACGCGGGCCAATTCCTTCGCCGTTGCCGTCGTTGAGCTGGGGGCGCCACGCCAGCATCTGCGCGTCGCTGGTCTGCTGCGCCGAGAGGTACATCCGCCGGCCCTCGGGGAACGCGCCGATGGAAGAGCAGTCGTGGTGGTGGTGGGCCGAGTACAGGGTCCCGCCGTCGACCACGAGCGCCTGGGTTGCTCCCAGGCAGTTGTCGCGCCAGCGCTGGTTGAGATCGGAGTAGTTGATCGACAGCTTCCCGTCGAACACGCCACCTCCGGTGCCCTCGTTCCCGACGTAGAACCCGGTCGCGTCCGACGTGATCACCTGGGTCGTCGAGGTGTCCGGGATGAAACCGCGGGGGTAGTTCCGCAGACTCTGCCCGCTCACGGCGTCGACGACGGCGATCGAGTGCGTCTCCTGCCCGTTGACGGCGAAGAAGTCACCGCCGATCATCACCATCGACTTATCAGCCGAGACCGCGACCGCTTTGCCGAATGCATCGGCATTCGCGGTCCAGGGAAGCAGTGCTCCGGTCTGGGCGTTGAAGGCGGCGAACCGCTGTCGGGTCTCGCTCCCCACCGTCTGGAACTCGCCGGCGGCGTAGACGACGTCGTCTGTGACCGCAAAACCGCGAACGACGGAGGAGATCAGGGGGGTCCGGAACGGGGTCACCGTGCAGGTGGCGACGTTCAGTGCGGCGATGCGGGCGACGTTCACGCCGCCAACGCTGGAGAAGTTGCCGCCGATGTACAGCGTCCCTCCGTCCGGCGACGTGGCGAGGGCGCGGACCGTGGCGTTTGCACCACCGAGGGTGATGTCCGGGTTACAGGAGGCCGGTGCTCCCGTTGCAGCGTTGAAGCTAGCGAAGTTGGCCTCGCCACGCGCTGTGCCAGCGGCACCGTCCGGAGGTCGGATCTGGGAGAAGGTGCCCCCGGCGAAGACGGTGCCGCCGGACTGGGCGAGCGCCCAGACGGTGCCGTTCGTCTGCCAGGTGGGCGCGTTGTCGGCGGTGAAAGCCACACCTGCCGAGAGCGCCTCCGCGGACGGTGTGCTTGGCGGGGCGACCAGGAAGCCGGCCAGCATGAGGACACCAACGCCGAATGAGCCAATCTTTCGCATAGCTACCTCTCAATGGTCCAGGTGCAACGCAGCCGTCTGTGCGCGCCACCTGCAGGGTCACGTCGATCGGCATCGATCGCCGGAAGTCCGCAAGCCAAAGTGTGCAGTGGCTTTTGACCTAACTCGTGCATTACGCGAACCGGTGCGGGTTCTCTGCGGCTCCTTGCGGTTCCGCGGGCATCGTGGGCGGAACCTCTGCACCACCCGGGGTCATCGGCGGTGTGAGAGCGGTGCGAAGGTGCGGACGGCGACGAGCTCGGGGGCCGCGGGTCAGCTGCCTCGATCTGTGGTCAGAACGCCTCGTCGACCGTCTCCCCGGTCTCCGGCACGTGGACGCGGTGGGTGTGCGTTCGCGAGCGGGTGAACCACTCGCCATCGATCTCGCCTATTCGACGGGCGGGCACTCCGCCCCACAGGCCCGGTTCGCCGGCCGTCCGCGTCCGGGAGAGCACTGCTCCGGCCGCCAGCACCGAGTGTGCGGGCAGTGCGGCGCCTCCCACAAGCAAGCAGTTTGTGGAGACGAAGCTGCGCGCACCGACCGTGACTGGGTGCGCAACCTGTGCGTCAGTGCGTAGGTCCACGGAGTGCGTGAGGATGGTGGTCCGATGGCCGGCTACCGCAGCGAAATCCTCGACGGTCACGGGCCCGGAGCAATCGATCGAGTGCCGACTGGTGATGTAGGCGTTCTGACCGAGGACCGTCGACGCCCCGGACGGGTACAACCGCCCGTACACGGGGTGAGCCGAGATGAGGTTCATCCTGCCGATCGACGCCTCACGGCCGAGTCGGAGAAGGCGCAGGTTCTTCACCACGTTGAACCGTCCGATCCGGCTCGCCGGACCCATCTCGATCGAGCGGACCCGCCAGATCAGGTTGCTCCGGGCCCGCGCCGTCGGATGGACGGCATGTCCGAGCGCGCGGAGCACCGCGTTCTTCGTCGGACTCGCCGGCAGGAGCCACGCGAGGGCGAGCAGAACGTCTTTGCTCCGTCTCACAGCTGACGCATCCCTTCAGCATCGGTCAGCACCACTGGCGCCGGCTCGAAATCGTTGAGGCCACGGAGGCCGAAGAGCAACAGCGCCACTCTCAGCACCAGCCCCGCCAGCACACCCCAGAGCGCGCCCACCGTTCCCCACTGGCTCGCCAGCACCACCACCATCGCCAGACCGATCACCGCTCCGACGGCCGTGACCCGCGCCATGTAGTCCATCCGACCCGCCGCCACCAGGCAGGCGCGGGCCGCCACCGACTCAACCAGGCCGACTGCCAGCACGGCCGCCATCAGCGCGATGGCGCCGAACGGGACGCGGATCTGCCCGTTCCCGAGCCAGGTCACCAAGACCGGCCCGACCAGGAGGAGGCCGGCGGCCAGCGCCAGCCCGGCGACGACGGTGACCACCAGTGCGACCCGTACTCGAGTCACCAGGGCAAGCCCTCGCCCTCGCGGCACCCATCCCTGGAGCACGGTGACGAACGGGGAGATCGCGGCCGAGATCTGTCGCTGCAGCTTGTCCAGAACGGCGAACGCAGGCTGGGCCGGCAGTGCGACGAGACCCACGATCACGATCGGCAACGCACTGTACAACGACGACACCGCGCTGGAGAGCACACCGTGACGCTGCTCGTGCAGCACTCGAGCGGTCGGTCGTCGCGACCTCCACGAGCCGCGTGCGAGACGGCTGCCGAGGATCCACGTGCTGCACAGCACGACGCCGAGCAGGATCCCGCTCAGCTGTCCCCACAGTCCGGCGGCAGCATCCCAGCCCTGCCGCATCAGAGCGATTCCCACCAGGGTTCCCGCCACCCGGGGCGCCGTCTCCAGAGCGAGCAGCAGGTAAGGCTTGCTCAGACCGACGAAGTACCAGCTCGCCGTCATCCCGATACTCGCGGCACTGAGGGCTCCGAGGACGGCCAGACCGATGTGGTCCCGGACAACGAGCGCTGCGATACCGCATGCCGCGGCGGCCACCGGCGCGCAGATGATCGCGCGCGCGCTGAGCGACTCGGCATACTCGACCGGCCGGTTCGAGCTGTCGCCGCGCGCGATCCGGGCCGGCCCCGTCACCACCCAGCCATAGGCGATCACCACGGCGGCCACGGCACCCACCGCTTGCCCCGTGGCGATCGAAGCCCACGCGCGGGGGCCGCTCGCCGCAACCATGGCGGGGATTGCGAGGAGAGATACCACCGCGAGCAAGGCCATGCTCAGGCCGAAGCCGAACATCTGCGACAGACCGGTCGTGGCGACGCGGACCACCCGACCCTGGCGCAATCGCTCCCTCAACCTGCCCACGTCCGGCCCTTCTCCCCTGATGGTGGTCTTGGGGCCACCAGGCTCTCTCCGCGGCCCGCGATCAATGCCGGACGCAGGCGCGACGGCGTCCCGGGGCCATTTTCGGAAACACTATCCCGTTCGCCCACCGCGCGGGGCCGCGTCGGGCAACTTTGTGCCGCCGGCCGAGCCGGCGCCGCGCCGAGCTCCGCCCTCCGCGTCAGGGCTGTGCCCTACAGTGACGGCCATGAGCCGCACAGTGGGAGCGCCCCGGCCCCTCGATCGTGACGCCCCGGTGTACGTGGCCGGTCACCGCGGACTTGTCGGTTCGGCCCTCTGGCGACACCTCCAGGACAGTGGGTTCACCAATCTCATCGGCCGAACCTCGACCGAGCTCGACCTGCGCGACCGCGACGCCGTGGACCGCTTCATCGACGAGGTCCGTCCGGACGTGGTCATCGATGCCGCCGCGCGCGTCGGGGGCATCCTCGCCAACAACACCTACCCGGCGGACTTCCTCTCCGACAACCTCCGCATCCAGGTCAATCTCCTGGACGCGAGCGCGACGCACCAGGTCGAGCGCTTCCTCTTCCTCGGATCCAGTTGCGTCTACCCCAAGTTCGCCGAGCAGCCGATCCGGGAGGACTCCCTGCTGACCGGCACGCTCGAGCCCACGAACGATGCCTATGCGATCGCCAAGATCGCCGGCATCCTGCACGTGCAGGCGTTACGACGCCAGCACGACCTGCACTACATCTCGGCGATGCCCACCAACCTGTACGGGCCGGGCGACAACTTCCACCCCACGAACTCTCACGTGATGCCCGCCATGATCCGCCGGTTCCACGAAGCAGCGCGGGACGGACTGCCCTCGGTGACGTGCTGGGGTACCGGGACACCGCGCCGGGAGTTCCTGCACGTGGACGACCTGGCTGCGGCGTGCCTGTTCCTCCTGGAGCACTACGACGAGCCCGAACACATCAACGTCGGTGTCGGCGAGGACATCACGGTCCGCGAGCTCGCCGAGAGCGTTGCGCGCACCGTCGGGTACGCCGGGCAGATCGAATGGGACACGAGCAAGCCCGACGGCACGCCACGCAAGCTGCTCGACGTCTCACGGATGACCGAGCTGGGGTGGCGGGCGACCATCTCGCTCGACGAGGGGCTGCGATCGACCTACCGCTGGTTCCTCGAGCACGAAGACGAGCTCCGGCGTTGAACGCTACGCGCCGTCTCGGCCAGTTCACCGGCGCCGGCTACGACAAGGGCCGGCCGCCGACCACCCAGCTCGCCTGGCTCCTGGTCTCGGGCACTGTCTTCACGCGCTGGTGGTGCCCGCCATCTGTTCGAGCGCGGATCCTGCGAGCGTTCGGGGCATCGGTCGGCACGGGTACGAACATCCGGCACCACGTGAAGATCCACTGGCCGTGGAAGCTCATCGTCGGCGACGACACCTGGATCGGCGAGGGGGCCTACCTGCTCAATCTCGAGCCCATCACTCTGGGCTCGGACGTGTGCATCTCGCAGCAGGCCATGCTGTGCACCGGGAGCCACGACGCCCGCTCGCCGTCGTTCGAGTTCGACAACGCGCCCATCGTCGTCGAGGACGGCGCCTGGGTGGCCACGCGTGCCACCGTGCTGCGCGGCGTACGCGTGGGTGCCGGCGCGGTGGTGGGTGCCACGGCCCTGGTAACCCGTGACGTCCCCCCTCACGCGGTGGTGCTGGCCCCCCGCGCGGAGCAGCGCGCGGCCCCCGGGCCGCGGAGCATGCCGAGCTGACATGCGGATCATCTCCGTCGTCACCCTCTTCAGTCCCGACGGCGCCTACGGCGGACCGACCCGGGTTGCCGTCAACCAGGCCGCAGCACTCCGCCGGCTCGGGCACCAGGTCGTCATTGCCGCCGGTGGTCGCGGGTACGCGCACCCGCCGGAGCACGTCCACGGCGTCCCCCTCCGCCTGTTCCCGGTGCGCACGGCGGTGCCCGGAACAGGGTTCGCAGGT
>JAENWO010000209.1 GCA_016649925.1 Actinomycetales bacterium | reverse complement strand
TCCACGACAGCCTGCGACTCCTAACAGACGCGCACCGCGCCTACGCCCACTCAGACGACAGAAGCAGGAGGCTGGCAAACCAGGCGTTCTACACGCGCCTGGAGATCACCGAAGACGAGCAGCTGCGCCCACAGCTCGCGGAACCCTTCGCGACCATCGTCACCGAAGCGACCGAGGGCAAGAAGACCAAACGGGAACACCCCACATCGTCCGATGTCGCGTGTTCCCGTAAGACACTTTGGGTGGGCCCAGAGGGACTCGAACCCCCGACATCCGCGGTGTAAGCGCGACGCTCTAACCAGCTGAGCTATAGGCCCCGGCGAGGACCCAGGGTAGCAATCCCCGCGCCGACCACGCGACGGTACCGCGGTCTCAGCGGTGCTCGGCGTCGCCCCCTGCGGGCCACTGACCGCGCGCGAGGAGCACGTCCCGCAGCACGTCGATGCGGTCGGAGATGATGCCGTCCACGCCGAGGTCGAGGAGCTCAGTGATGGTGGGGACGTCGTCGATCGTCCAGACGTGCACCTGAAGGCCGTACGAGTGCGCGGCCGAGACGAGGTCCGCGGTGACGATCCGCCGGCCGCGGTGCGAGATCGGCACCTGCAGGCACACGGCGCCGTTGCGCGCCGCGAGGCTCCGCGCAGCGGCTCGGCCGAACCGCAGGGCGGCCGCCTCCAGTGGTGACGCCGACGTCGCCGCGTGCGGGGCCGCGCGCCGGACCCACTGCAGACGCCGATGACTGAACGCCGCGATCAGCACCCGGTCGAACGCACCGAGCTCCTCGAGGAGGTCAAGGGTGGGCGCCACGACGTCGTCGGACTTCACGTCCACGTTGAAGCGCGTGCCGGGGAACTCCTCGAGCAGCTCCCGCAGCGTCGGGATCGACTCCCCGCCCACGAGGCTCGCCGAACGGATCTCCCGAGCGGTGAGCGCCCTGAGGTCCGTAGAAGCGCCGACCACGCGCGCGAGGTCGGCGTCGTGGAAGACGAAGGGGACGCCGTCGGCGCTCGCGCGCACGTCCGTCTCCACGTAGGCGTACCCGAGGTCGACGGCGTGCGCGACGGCGCGCAGGGAGTTCTCGATCCCCGCGTTCAGCCGGTAGCCGGCACCGCCGCGGTGCGCGAGCGCCAGTGGTGGCGCCATCAGGTACCGGCCTCCGACGGCAGCCACCGCGCGTTGCCGGGCCGTCGGGGCCCTCACGCCGTGACGCCGAGAGCGGCCACAGCCTCGCGGTAGCCGGACATGCTACGGGCCCGGCCGCGCGGGTTCAGCACGGCCCAGCGCACGGTGCCCCCCTCGTCCACCAGCACGCTGCCGCGCAGGGCGAGGCCGGCTTCGGCGTCGAACACGCCGTAGGAGCGGGAGATCTGACCGTGCGGCCAGAAGTCGGAGAGCAGGTCGTAACCGAACCTCTCCTGCTCATCCCACGCGCGCAGCGCGAACATCGAGTCGCAGCTGATCGCGAGGACCCGAACGCCCGCGGTCTCGAACATGGCGAGGTTGTCCCGCAGCTCGCACAGCTCGCTCGTGCAGATCCCCGAGAAGGCGAACGGGAAGAAGACGAGCGCCACCGGCGCCGGTCTCAGGTCGGACAGCGTGACGGGCGTGCCGTGCACGTCGACGGCGGTGAAGTCGGGGGCCCGGTCGCCGGGTCTTCCGAACTCGCTCACTTACCGCGTCCCCGAGCGGTCAGGCGGATGCCGGACCAGTTCTCGCCGGCCGAGATCGCGCTCGTGGCGTGCATCCCGGCGGTGCTCGCCGCCTCCTCGACCTCCGCGGGGAGCACATGACCCGGCCGCCCCGACTTGGGGGTCAGCACCCAGATGAGTCCGCCGTCCTCCAGCGTGGTCAACGCGTCGACCATCAGGTCCGTGAGGTCGTGGACGTCACCGTCCTCCTCGCGCCACCACAGGATCGCAACGTCGGTGACGTCGTCGAAGTACTCGTCGACCAGCTCGGCGCCGGTGGTCTCCTCCAGTGCGGCGCGCAGCTCCTCGTCGACGTCGGCGTCGTAGCCGAACTCCTGGATGACCTGCCCTGTCCTTACCCCGAACCGGGAGCCGACGCTGCGGCCCTCGGCACTCGCGGTCGCTGCCACGTGTCGCCCTCCCTTCGCTGTGAACCCGCTCCACGGCGGGATGTCTTGCCTAGCCCACCGCACACAGGGTGAGCAGCGCAACAGGTTCGTGGACTTGATCCTATGGTGGGATGACTGTCAGCGACGTCACATCACGATCCTGGTGACCCGGGTGACGCAGCAGATACCACAAGCGGATAATAGGAACGTCTGCACCGCACCGAGGACGCACCCCGTCCGCCGGCTGCGATGCACCGGGCGCGCCGAACCCCACGGCGCCGAAGAGAAGAGAGATTCGTGACGTCACGCACCGACGCCGGACCGCTGATCAACGGTCTGCTCAGCCAGGTCCCAGACATCGATTCCGAAGAGACGGGCGAGTGGATCGAGTCCCTCGACGGCTTGATCGACGAGCGCGGCGGACCCCGCGCACGCTACGTCCTGCTCAGCCTGCTCAAGCGCGCACGCGAGCGCAACGTCGCTGTGCCCTCCTCGATCACCACGGCCTACGTCAACACGATCGCCGTGCACGACGAGCCGTACTTCCCCGGCGACGAAGCGGTCGAGCGACGCTACCGCTCCTACCTGCGGTGGAACTCCGCCGTGATGGTGACGCGCGCGCAGCGGCCGGGGATCGCCGTCGGAGGCCACATCTCCTCATACGCCTCCGTTGCGACGCTCTACGAGGTCGGCCTAAACCACTTCTTCCGGGGCAAGGACCACCCCGGCGGCGGTGACCACATCTACTTCCAGGGCCATGCCGCACCGGGCATGTACGCCCGGGCCTTCCTCGAGGGTCGCCTGGATGAGCACCAGCTCGACGGCTTCCGTCAGGAGCTCTCGCACGCCGGCGGCGGCCTCCCTTCCTACCCGCACCCCCGCAACATGCCCGACTTCTGGGAGTTCCCGACCGTGTCGATGGGCCTGGGCCCGTCCTCGGCGATCTACCAGGCGTGGGTCAACCGGTTCATGCAGTTCCGCGGCATCAAGGACACCTCGGACCAGCGCGTCTGGGCGTTCCTCGGTGACGGCGAGATGGACGAACCGGAGTCCCGCGGCATGCTGCAGCTCGCGGCCCAGCAGGGCCTGGACAACCTCACGTTCGTGGTGAACTGCAACCTGCAGCGCCTCGACGGGCCGGTGCGCGGCAACGGCAAGATCATCCAGGAGCTCGAGGGCTTCTTCAGGGGCGCCGGGTGGAACGTCATCAAGGTCATCTGGGGCCGCGAGTGGGACCCGTTGCTCGAGGCCGACAAGGACCGGGCCCTCGTCAACCTGATGAACAACACCCCCGACGGCGACTACCAGACCTACCGCGCGGAGAGCGGCGCGTTCATCCGTGAGCACTTCTTCGGTCGCGACCCGCGCACGAAGGCGCTCGTGGAGAAGATGACCGACGACGACATCTGGGCACTCAAGCGTGGGGGCCACGACTACCGCAAGCTGTACGCCGCGTACAGCTCGGCGGTGCACCACACCGGTCAGCCGACGGTCATCCTGGCCCACACCATCAAGGGCTACGGCCTCGGCGCCTCCTTCGCCGGACGCAACGCGACCCACCAGATGAAGAAGCTCAAGGAGAACGACCTCAAGACGCTGCGCGACACCCTGCGCATCCCGATCACGGACAGCCAGATCGAGGCCGACCCCTACCTGCCGCCGTACTACCACCCGGGACCCGACGCCCCGGAGATCCAGTACATGATCGAGCGACGGCGCACGCTGGGTGGATTCCTCCCCGAGCGTCGGTCGACGCACACCCCGGTCACGCTGCCCCCGGACAAGGCGTACGAGCGGTTGGCCAAGGGTTCGGGACAGCAGGAGGTCGCCACCACCATGGCGCTCGTGCAGCTGTTCAAGGACCTGCTCCGAGACAAGGAGTTCGGCCGGCGGATCGTTCCGATCGTGCCCGACGAGGCCCGCACCTTCGGCCTCGACGCGATCTTCCCGACGACGAAGATCTTCAACACGCAGGGTCAGCACTACCTCGCGGTGGACCGGGACCTGCTGCTGAGCTACAAGGAGTCGGAGTCCGGCGGCCTGCTGCACACCGGGATCAACGAGGCCGGATCGGCCTCCGCGTTCCAGGCGGTCGGCACCTCCTACGCCACCCACGGCGAGGTGATGGTCCCGTTCTACTTCTACTACTCGATGTTCGGGTTCCAGCGCACCGGTGACCAGTTCTGGGCGGCCGGGGACCAGATGACCCGCGGCTTCCTCATCGCGGCCACGGCCGGACGCACCACCTTGACCGGTGAGGGTCTGCAGCACGCCGACGGCCATTCCCCTGTCCTCGCCTCGACGAACGCCGCAGTGGTCTCCTACGACCCGGCGTACGGGTACGAGATCCGCCACATCGTCAAGGACGGGCTGCAGCGCATGTACGGCGAGGGCGACCCCCGCGACCCGAACGTGATGTACTACCTCACCGTCTACAACGAGCCGATGATCCAGCCGGCCGAGCCGGAGAACGTGGACGTGGACGGCATCCTGCGGGGCATCCACAACCTCGTCGACCCGGAGGGCGACGGTCCGCGGGCGCAGCTCCTGGCCTCGGGCGTGGCCGTGCCGTGGGCCCTCGAGGCGCGCGACATCCTCGCTGAGGACTGGGGCGTGCGAGCCGGCGTCTGGAGCGTGACGAGCTGGACCGAGCTGCGTCGGGACGCGCTCCGCGCGGACCGCCAGGCCTTCGTAGACCCCAACGGCGAGCAGCGCGAGCCGTATGTCACGGCGAAGCTGAAGGACGCTCAGGGTCCGTTCATCGCCTCGACGGACTACGACTTCCAGGTACCGGACCAGATCCGGGCCTGGGTGCCGGGCGACTACTGGACTCTCGGGGCGGACGGCTACGGCTTCTCCGACACCCGACCGGCCGTGCGACGTCATTTCCTCATCGACACGCACTCGATGGTGGTCCGCACGCTGCAGGCGCTCGCCAAGCGCGGTGAGATCGACGCCTCCGTCCCGGCACAGGCCATCGAGAGGTACCGGCTGCTCGATGTCACCGCCGGGACCACCGGCTCGGCTGGCGGCGACTCGTAACCCGCGACGCACGTCGATGATGAAATGGCCGCCCGCACCCTGACGGGATGCGGATGGCCCTTGTT
>JAENWO010000414.1 GCA_016649925.1 Actinomycetales bacterium | reverse complement strand
GGTGCGCTCTTCGGTAGTCCAGAACTGCATGGTGTCGTTGCCGGAGACGTCCACCCGGTGCCCGGCCGAGAGGAAGCTGGACAGGCCGAGCCCGCGGGCGTGCACCTCGGCCATCAGCGACCGTGCGGCGGCGGCCGACTGGCAGAACACCCCGATGTCGCCCTCGTGGACCGGCTGCCGGGTCAGGCTCGCGTTGAGCTGTCCCGAGGTCCCGGACGCCAGTACCCCGTAGGACCGCGGCCCCACCAGCCGCAGCCCGTTCTCGCGCATCGTGCGCACGAGGGTGCCCTGGGACACCTTGCCCTCTTGCGCCGTCGTGGTGAAGCCGCCGGTGAGGAGCACGACGCCGTGCACCCCCAGGGCGGACAGCTGCGGCAGCAGGTCCAGCACCTCGGCGGCCGGTGCGGCCACCACGGCCAGGTCAACAGGTCCGGTGACCTGAGCGGGGCCGCCCGGTCCGGTGACCGAGTGCACGGGGCCGGTGAAGGGGCTGGCGGCGATGTTGTGCAGGACGTGCGTCGCGAGCCCCTCGCCTTCGGCGCCGCTACCGACGACCAGCACGGAGTCCGCGCCGAGCAGGGCACGCATGCTCAGCGCCTCCGCGCGGCGCTCCCGCTCGTGCAGCACGGCCAGGGAGCGGTCCGTGGGCCGGATGGTGAAGGAGACGGAGAGGACGCCGTCGTCCCAGTGCTGACTGACGTCGTACCCGGCGTCGGAGAAGACCCTGATCATCCGCGTGTTGTTGGGCAGGACGTCGGCGACGAACCGCCGGACCCCCAGCTCGCGCCCGGCCGCGGCGAGGTGCTCGAGGAGCACCGAGCCGAGGCCGCGGCCCTGCGCAAAGTCGGCCACGTTGAACGCGACCTCGGCATCGCGCGCGTCGATCCGGTCGAACCGTCCGACGGCGACGATCTCCTCCCCGGAGACGAGGACGAGCGCGACCCGGTCGTGGTGGTCGACGTGCGTGAACCGGATGAGGTCCCGGTCCGCCAGGCGCGCCATCGGCGCGAAGAAGCGAAAGTAGGTGGACTCCGGGGACTGCGCGACGTGAAAGCGCTGGAGCGCGTCGGCATCCTCGGGCCGGATGGGACGGATGTGCATCGTCGAGCCGTCCCGCAGCACGACGTCGGCCTCCCAGTGTTGTGGGTACGCACGGGTGAGGGTGTCGCGTCCCTCGTCCTCAGCCTCGGCCATGCACCGATCCTAGTTTCCCCTGGCCCTCGGAGTGGGGGCGATCGGCCGAGCCGGTGGTTCGGGGACAATGGGCGGATGGTACGACGCACCACGACCGGCCCGAGCTCGGAGCCCGTCGACTCCCGGATCATCGACATCGACGTCTCAGCGGAGATGCAGGGCTCCTTCCTGGAGTATGCGTACTCGGTCATCTACTCCCGCGCGCTGCCCGACGCCCGTGACGGGTTGAAGCCGGTGCAGCGGCGGATCCTGTTCCAGATGGCCGAGATGGGGCTGCGGCCCGACCGCGGCCACGTGAAGTCCGCCCGCGTGGTGGGCGAGGTGATGGGCAAGCTCCATCCCCACGGCGATACCGCCATCTACGACGCCCTGGTACGGATGGCACAGCCGTTCTCCCTGCGGCTGCCGCTCGTGGACGGCCACGGGAACTTCGGCTCGCTCGACGACGGTCCCGCCGCGCCGAGGTACACGGAGGCCCGGCTCGGCCCGGCCGCGCTGGTGATGACGTCGGGACTGGACGAGGACGTCGTCGACTTCGTCCCGAACCACGACAACCAGCTGACCCAGCCGGAGGTGCTGCCCTCGGCGTTGCCGAACCTCCTCGTCAACGGCGCGAGCGGCATCGCCGTCGGGATGGCGACGAACATGCCGCCGCACAACCTCGTCGAGGTGATCGCCGCGGCCCGGCACCTGATCGCCCACCCGGATGCCGACCTCGAGGCCCTGATCCGCTTCGTGCCGGGGCCCGACCTGCCCAGCGGCGGGAAGATCGTCGGCCTGGACGGCATCCGGGACGCCTACGCCACCGGGCGCGGGTCCTTCCGCACGCGCGCCACCACGCGCATCGAGAACCTCACGCCGCGCCGCAAGGGCATCGTCGTCACGGAGCTGCCGTACCTCGTCGGACCGGAGCGGGTGATCGAGAAGATCAAGGACGCCGTCCAGTCCAAGAAGCTCCAGGGCATCGCCGCCGTCACCGATCTCACCGACCGCTCGCACGGTCTCCGGCTCGTCATCGAGGTGAAGAACGCGTTCAACCCGGAGGCGGTGCTGACGCAGCTGTACCGGCTCTCCCCGCTCGAGGAATCCTTCGGCATCAACAACGTGGCGCTCGTCGACGGCCAGCCGCGCACCCTCGGGCTGCGCGAGCTGCTCGTCGTCTACGTCGAGCACCGGCTCACGGTGGTCCGCCGTCGGACGCAGTTCCGCCTCGCCAAGCGCATCGAGCGGGCGCACCTGGTGGAGGGCCTGCTCACCGCCATCGCGGACATCGACGAGGTGATCGCCGTGATCCGCAGCAGCGACGACGCCGAGGCCGCCCGCGTCCGCCTGATGGCGGTCTTCGACCTCTCGCCCGCGCAGGCCGAGTACATCCTCGAGCTGCGGCTGCGCCGCCTGACGAAGTTCTCCCGGATCGAGCTCGAGAAGGAGCGCGACGAGCTGGTCCGTGAGATCGAGGAGCTGCGCGCCATCCTCGCCGACGAGGCGCTGCTGCGCCGGGTCGTCTCGGACGAGCTGGCCCAGGTCGCGGCCGAGCACGGCACGCCTCGTCGCACTGTCCTCCTCGAGTCCAGCGGGAGCACCGCGACAGCGACCGCCGCCGGACCCTCGGGCCGCGGGGCGAGCGCAGCGCCGGCCGAGCTCGAGGTGCAGGACACCGCGTGCTGGGTGCTGCTCTCGGCGACGGGCCTTCTCGCCCGGACCGCGGACGGCGCGGACCCGGTTCGCAGCGGCCGGCGCTGTGCGCACGACGCCCTGCGCAGCGCCGTACCCGCCACCGCACGCGGCGAGGTCGGCGCCGTGACCACGCGCGGCCGGATCG
>JAENWO010000159.1 GCA_016649925.1 Actinomycetales bacterium | reverse complement strand
TGCATGAGGGCGACGTCCTCTGCCCAGACCTCCTCGGGCCACTGCTCGGGGTTGTAGTCGCCGCCGTAGCAGACGGCCTCGACGCCGGGGAGCCACGGTGCGCCGGGAACGGTGCGCAGCTCGTCCGGCGCCCAGCGCGCCGCCTGGTCCGCGCTGGCTGGGGCTGCGGGCGACGGGATCGAGCTGGGATTCATGACGCTCCTCGGACACCAGACTGTGCACGGTCACACACATCCTAGGACCCTCAACGAACAGACAGCAACAGGCGATCGCCGCGTCGGTATTCGGACCTCACTGAGGCGATGCCAGCCGTCACCTACAGGATCGGCGGGTTCTGACGATCGCCAGGGCACAGTTACTGGGACCGTGCACAGGACGCTTGACGCGATCCGGCGCAAGCCCATCCAGGTCCCGCGGCCAGCGACCAGCACGCTTGACCATCCGCACCGGTACTCGTCCGGGCTCACCGGCGCGAGTCCTCGGCGGCGGGCCCCGCCCGCGGCGCCGACCGGGACTACGACATGTCGCGCAGAGTCCCGGAGTATCCGAGCTTCTTCGAGATGCTGAGAGCTGTCTGGTGCATGACGGGTACCAGTGCGCGCATCCTGTCCATCGGCATGTACGGATTGGTCGCGGAGATGCTGATCGCCGCGACGATGGCGCCGCTGCCGTTGCGAACCGACGCTGCAACGCATCGAATCCCTGGCTCGTTCTCCTCTAGATCGAGCGTCGTGCCCTGCTGGGCGTAGACCCGCATCCGGCTCAGGAACTTCGCTCTGATCTCGGGAGCCGGCACGGCTTCGGCGTGGTCCTCGTCGAACATCTCCGCCCAGCGTTCGGGTTCATCGAGCAGCAGGGCCTTGCCGATGCCGGTCCTGCTCAGCGGCATGCGGTACCCGGCTCGCGAGCGCATCTCCGCTCCGCGCGAACCCGAGATCTTGTCCACGTAGAGCACCTTTCCGCCGTCCTCGACGGCCAGGTGGACCGTGTCGTGATACTTGTTCACCAATTGTTCGAGAATTGGCCGGGCGACGGTGGGAACCGGACTCTGATAGAGCGCGTGGAATCCTAGCTCGATGAGGGTCGGACCCAGGCTGTAGTCGACGCCCTGGGAGCTGCGCAGGTACCCGCGTTGGTCCAGCAGCTGCAAGAGGCGATGTGCTGTGCTCCGACCGATTCCCGTCTCCAGGCATACGGCCTTCAGGTCGGTCGCCCCACCCGCCACGGCACGCAGCACGTCAAGGCCTCTCGCCAAGGTCTGCGTGCCGGGTGGCGGTACTGCGTGTCCGTTCATCGCACGGGCGTCCTCGCTTGTCACTCCTCGGCCCCTTCGGGCCTGCCGTCCACGATGCTGCTCGACCGTCTCGACCCTATCCCAATATTACGGATGAGGTTTGCATTATTGGGATTCTCGTCACAGCCTTGAGCCGTGACCCGGGTGACAGAGCCTGGTTCGCACCGATCCAACGGGGAATCACGAGGCAATGACGAATCGCAATGATGCGCGGCTCATCGCGCTGGACTGGGGCACGACCTCGTGCCGGGCCTACCTGATGGCCGAGGGCGGCGTCGTGCTCGCGGAACGGCGACAGCCGTTGGGGACGATGGCTGTGACCCGGCATGCGTCAGCCACCGGCACGCCCCACGTGCTGGCGTTCGAACAAAGCTTCGAGGAGATCTGCGGCGGGTGGCTCGAGAGCGACCCGGATCTGCCCGTCATCGCCTGTGGCATGGTCGGCAGCAATCATGGCTGGGCGGAAGCCGACTACCGGGCCGTTCCTGCCGACCTGGTTTCCGAGGGCATCGTCCTGACCCGTGTGTCCACGCGACGCGGCGTCACCGTGCACATCATCCCGGGCCTGATCGCCGACTCGGCGCTTCCCGGCGTGATGCGCGGGGAGGAGACGCAGATCCTCGGCGCCCTCACCGCCAACCTCCGGGCGGGGACGCTCGACTACGCGTCGGAGCGCATCGTTCTGCTCCCCGGTACGCACTCGAAGTGGGTCAGGATCATCGGCACGACGGTCAAGGACTTCGCCACGTACATGACCGGTGAGATCTATGCACTGCTCACGACCGACAGCACCCTGTCCCGGCTCTCCGTCCGTCCGGTCCAGTCCGACTGGATGGCGTTCGACCGTGGCCTGGACGTCGCCCGCTCGCCCGCCGGGCGCGGCGGGGTCCTGAACACAGCCTTCTCGGCCCGATCGCTCGTGATCACAGGTGAGCTCGCGCCGGACCAGGTGGAGGACTACATCTCCGGACTGCTGATCGGCCACGAGCTTGCCGAGATCGATCCGGCGTGGCTCGCCGACGAGCCCAACGCGATCCTGCTGTGCGGCGAGGCTGCCCTCAACGACAGGTATCGCCGTGCCTTGCAACGGCTCGGCGTCGACGTCGACCTCGCGGTGCCCGGTTCAGCGCCCCTCGGGATGTGGGAGATCGCCCAGATCACCGGGCTGTTGACGTTGGTGAAGCAGTGACGACCGCGGGCGCGACTCCACCCACCGGCCTCATCGCCATCCTCCGCGGACTGACCGACGCGGAAGCGCCCGGCGTCGGTCGCTGTTTGTACGACGCCGGCTTTCGGGTCCTCGAGGTCCCGCTGAACTCCCCGGAACCACTGCGCACGATCTCGACGCTGCGCACGACTCTCCCCGCGGACTGCCTCGTCGGCGCAGGGACGGTGCTCACGGTCGATCAGGTCGGGCACTGCCACGAGGCGGGCGCGCAGCTCATCGTCTCGCCCAACACCAACGCGGACGTCATCCGGGCGACCGTCCGCCTCGAGCTTCAGAGCTTTCCCGGCGCCGCCACCCCGAGCGAGGCGTTCACGGCCATCGCCGCCGGTGCCCGGCACGTCAAGGTCTTCCCCGCGAACCAGGTGGGGATCGCCGGGCTCAAGGCCTGGACCGCCGTGATCCCGAGGGAGATCAGCCTCATTCCAGTAGGCGGCGTCGACCGCGTCGACTTCGGGGCCTGGCTCGGCGCCGGAGCGACCGGATTCGGGATCGGCTCGGCGCTGTACACACCGGGCATCTCTGTCGAGATCCTTCGACAGCGCGCTGTCTCCCTGTGCACGGCCTGGGGATCGGCGATCGCGTCAACGAGGAGATCAGCATGAGAATCACCAAGCTCACCACCTTCGCTGTCCCACCGCACCGGCTCTTCCTGAAGGTCGAGACGGACGAGGGCGTGGTCGGCTGGGCGAACCCGTCGTCGAGGGGCGCGCCGCCACGGTAGCGGCGGCCGCCGACGAGCTGTCCGACTACGTGATCGGCAAGGACCCCCGCAACGTCGAGGACATCTGGACGGTCCTGTACCGCGCCGGCTGCTATCGCGGCGGCCCCATCCTGATGAGTGCGATCGCCGGGATCGACCTCCGCGCTCAAGGTCGTCGTCGCACCACAGCTGCGAGGAAGGAGGTCCGGGTCATGAAGCCACGTCTCCTGCCCGTCCACCTCGAGGAGCACCCGTCCGAGTCGTTCAGGGACCAGCTGGGCTACCTCGAGGGGCTGACCGGTGAGCTCGTCGAGTGGCTCGAACCTGCGCACATCGACGACCAGGTCCCGGCTGGCACGAGCGCCGTCGTCGTGCCGGACCTGAGTGGCCGCGCCTACCGCGGATGGCCTGTCGACCCCGACGGCCTGTGCGACCTGCTGCTGCAGCTGAGCGACGAGTACCCGCAGACCCCGCTGCTCATCACCGAGAACGGCGCTGCGTACCCGGACACGGTGGGTGCCGACGGGCGGGTCGACGACCCGAGGCGTGTGGCGTACTTCGACATCGACCATCCCGGCGGAGACGACCGGTCTCGTGACTTCTACCGAGGTGTGCTCGGCTTCGAGGAGCTCGACGCCGGTGACTTCGAGCGCGGGCGTCGGCGCACCTGCTGGTTCGCCTCCGGGCCGGCGCTCCTCAAGGTCGTCGAGATCGGCGAGAAGGGCGACGTGGGTTCCTGGGTCGACGACGATCTCCAGGCCGGCATGCGGCACGCCGGGTTCAAGGTCGGTGACGTCGACGAACAGGTGCGTCGCCTCGAGGCGGCTGGGGTCGAGGTCTTGTCCCCACCCCGTGACGTCCTCGGCGACGTGCGGATCGCCTTCTTCCTCGACCCGGACGGCGCTCGCCTGGAGTACATCCAGGGCAACCTGCGCTACGAGCACGTCGAGTCCCCCCCGCTCGTTCAGGCCGAGGTCGATCGAGGCCTCGCGCCGGGCGACGGGCCGCGCTTCGACCATGTGGGCCTGACAGTTGCCGACCTGACCGTCGCCCTCGACTTCTGGTGCGGCCGCCTCGGCTACGAGGTGATCGGCGACATCAGACATCACGACGACGAGAGAGGGTTCCTCATGACCTACCTGCAGGCCGGCGACTCGGTCCTGGAGGTGTTCAGCTTCGAGGTCCCCACGTTCCCCTCACCCGTGACGTCGCCCACCCGGCTCGGGCTTCGCGGCCTCGGCCTGGCGGCCGAGGGCGTGAGCCCAGGCGACACAGCGCTGCTCGACCCGGAAGGGGTCGAGATCTCGCTGGTGGCCACCGATGCGTGACGTGGCCGCGCCGGCGCAAGCGCTGGTGACCGGATCCAGCGACGGCATCGGCGCCGAGATCGCCGACGAGCTGGCTGCGCGGGGCATGCACGTCGTCCGGCACGCGCGGAACGAGGAGCGCGCCGCTCGGTGTCGTGAGCACGCGGGTCCGGGAGCGCAGGTCGTCGTCGGCGATCTGGCCTCCCTGGAGTCGACCAGGGCGATGGCCGCCGATGTCGCACGGCTGGGTCCGTTCGACGTGATCGTCCACAACGCCGGATGGGCCGCCGCCGGCGCGGACCGACCGGTAACCGTCGACGGTATCGAGCAGACCCTGCAGGTGAACGCGGTGGCGCCCTACGTGCTCACGGCCGTCGTCCCGCTGCCGCGGCGCCTGGTGTACGTGAGCTCGGACTCGATCAGACATGCACGGCTCGATCTGGCGGACCTCCAGCACGAACGCCACTGGGACCCCGCCGCGGCCTACGCCGACTCCAAGCTGGTGCTGACGGCCTTCGCGCTCCTCATGGCACGGCGCTACCCCGATATCACGAGCAACGCCGTGCACCCGGGCTGGGTGCGCACCAAGATGAGCGGGGACGGGGCCGAGCTCAGCCTGCGAGAGGGGGCAGACACCCCCGTGTGGCTAGCCGCCGCGGACGACCCGGGCGCCCAGGTCTCGGGTGTCTTGTTCCACAACCGGGCGCCGGTCACCTACAACGAGCAGGCTCACGATCGTGCGACGCAGGACGCCGTCGTGCGCGCGCTCGAGGCGCTCAGCGGAGTGCGCCTGCCTGACGACCGGTCGGGGGCGGCAGGCGCGCACGGACCGGGTGGTGGTGATCGTGGCTGACCGAGACGGGGAGGCGGCCCTGCTGCGGGAGCTGGCCGGGCATGAGGCACGGCTGCAGTTCGCGGCCTTCGACAACGACACGTCGTGGCGCCTGGGGGTCCTGATGCTGGAGTCGGCCCGACGCCGGGGGCTTGCCCTGGCGGTCGACATCCGCCGGCACGGTCAGGTGCTCTTCCATGCGGCGACGGCGGGCACGTCGCCGGACAACGACTCCTGGCTCGAGCGCAAGCGTCGCGTCGTCGACCTCTGCGCGCACAGCTCCTACGCCGTCGGCCTGCAGGCCGAGCACGACGGGGGCAGCTTCGCCGACTGGTGGGGCCCGGATCCGACTCTCTACGCAGCAGATGGGGGTGCACTTCCCGTGCTGGTGCGCGGCACCGGCATGGTCGGCACGATCGCTGTCTCGGGTCTCTCCCCGGCCGAGGACCATGCGTTCGTCGTCGAGAGCCTGCAGGCACACCTGACGGCGACGACGGGGAGCGCGTGCGAGCCCGGCACACCGCGACCGTCCGTGCCGTGACGGCCCGGACGCCGCAGCGCCACGCCCGAGCGCCGACGGGCGATGACGCCACCAGACCGACGTCGGGCCGACGGCCTCGGGGGGTCAAGACCTGAGATGGCCCTAGAAGGCTAGGCGCGGCGGAGCCGCGATTTTGAGTCAAGTTTGGCTGGCAGACGCCCGAAGAGCCGGTGTAACGTGAGTACCGCTCGCTCCATTTGCGCAACGAAAGCGCACCTGACCTGCAGAAACGCACTT
>JAENWO010000132.1 GCA_016649925.1 Actinomycetales bacterium | reverse complement strand
TCCTCGATCGACGTGCGCTTCGTCGAGGTGTGGTCGGCTCCGGATCCGGACGGTCGCTGCACCGCCACGATCACACTGGAGATCCTCGGGGCGCCGGCACGCGCGAACGTCACAGCCATCCTGGTCCCGGTCGGGGTGGACGCGAGCCGGATCACGTACGCGGGCGAGGTGAAGGTCACCGTACCCCTGGTCGGCGCACCCATCGAGCGTGCCGCTGTCGGCGCGGTCCAGGATGCCCTCGACGCCGAGCGTCGGGTCGGCCTCGAGTGGCTCTCCGAGCGCTGAGGCCCGCCTTGCGTGCAGGGGGTTGTTCCGATGGGCGATGAGTACACCGTGTCGGTCGGGCCGAACGCGGCCGATCTGCACCATGCCCGGGTACGCGGTGAAGCCGAGATGAGCGAGCACCGGCCGGGCGCCGTCGTGGTGGCGGGTGAGGTCGCCGGCACCTGGCGACCGAAGGCGCAGGGCAAGCGGTTCACGCTCCGGCTGGACCCCTGGGTCCCCCTCTCGGCGACGGTGCGGGCGGCGGTCGAGACCCGGGCTGAACGATTGGCCACCCACCGCGGTGTGACGCTCGACGGCGTCGTCGGGCACTGACGACGCCCGGGGTGGGCCCCTGGTCGCTCGAGGCCTGCGCCACCGACCACCGGCAGGTCCGCGCCGATCTCGATCGTTCCACCCTTCGCCACCACAGCTTCCGTGCGCCGGACGCGCGCCACGAACGTCGGCGCGAAGGCGATCCCGCTCAGCGAGGCAGCGCGCGGCGACGCCGAGCTCGCCGGCGGCGGCCCGATCCGGTCCGCTCGTACCCTGGGGACGTGGAACCACGCAACAGCCCGACCAGCGCTTCCGTGCAGTCGGCGCGCGCCGACCTGGAGGAGCTGGCTGAGCGGGTCCGCACCGGCACCGGAACGCCGTTGCGCGGACCCCACACGTTCGACCCCGAGCTCGCGGCTGGGTACCGCCGCTCGGCCGTGCTCATCCTCTTCACCCCTGGTGGTACTGCCCTCGCACCCGGGCTCGATCTGTTCCTCGTCCAGCGTTCCCCCTACCTGCGGGACCACCCCGGGCAGATCGCGCTGCCGGGTGGGCGCATCGAGCCCTGGGACCCGACGCCGGTGGCGGCTGCGTTGCGGGAGACCCACGAGGAGATCGGGCTGGCTCCCGAGCACGTGACGGCGCTCGGCTCGTTGCCGGACGCGCTCGTGCCCGTGAGCCGGTTCGTCGTCACGCCGGTCCTCGCGTGGGCGGACGCCGCGGACGACCTCACCGTGATCGAGCCCGGCGAGGTGCTGCACACGCTGCGGATTCCGGTTGGCGCGATGCTGGCCCCCGAGTCCCGTGCGAGCGTGACGATCGCCGGCCACCGCAGCGCGGGGTTCCAGCTGGCCACCGGGTGGGTCTGGGGGTTTACCGGGAACCTGCTCGACCACGTCTTCAGTGAGCTGGGTTGGACGCGCCCGTGGGACGTGACGCGCCGCTACGCGATGACGCCGGCCGAGGCGCGTGGCGCGGCGCTCGACGCACCGCTCGACGCCCCGCTCGACGCCCCGCTCGTGCCACCCGCCGACGGGGACTGACGCCGGTCCGCCGGGGAACCGAGACCCACCGGGGCGACGCGGCCGTTTTTCCTCGACGGACAGGACCGCGCAACTACCAGCAGCAGTGCGGTCAGTTCTCAGGGACCTCCCAGCCGGTGAAGCCATCCTTGTTCGATGACGACCTTCGCCCCGCCTCGCGTCGCACCGCCTCGCGTCGCGTCGCACCACCGGCGCCGCAGCGCGCACCGTGCGCCCGCCTGGTGGCGGGACGTGTCCGGACTGCTGGCATGGGCCTCGGCGCTGATCGTCCTCGTCTGGTGGATCCACGGCGGTGGGCTGCAGGACCTGACCGGGACAACGGCGACCGCCCTGACGACGACCGGCCGACTGACCGGCCTCGTCGCGGCCGATCTCATGCTGGTCCAGGTCGCGCTGATGGCCCGGATCCCGTTCGTGGAACGGTCCTACGGGCAGGTGGAACTCGCCGGCCGGCACCGCCTCGTCGGCTTCTGGTCCTTCTGGCTGATGATCGCCCACGTCGTGCTCACCGTGCTCGGCTACGCCGGCGCCGCCGCCACCGGCGTCCTGGCCACCGGCTGGGACATGCTGCTCACGTTCCCGGGGATGCTGATCGCCTGGGCGGGGACAGGCCTCATGCTGGCCGTGGTGGCGACCTCCATCCGCGCGGCACGGCGCCGGCTCCGCTACGAGTCCTGGCACCTCATCCACCTCTACGGCTACCTCGGCGCCGGGCTCGCGGTGCCGCACATGGTGTGGACCGGCGCGGACTTCACCCGCTCACCCCTCGCCCAGGCCTACTGGTGGACGGTCTGGGCCCTGGTGATGGCGGCGGTGCTGGTGTTCCGCGTCGCCCTGCCCGTGTGGCGCAGCCGCCGGCACGGCCTCGTGGTGGAACGCGTCATCCGCGAGGGACCGGACGTCGTCTCCGTGCACCTTCGCGGTCGAGACCTCCTGCGTCTGCCGGTGGAGGCCGGCAGCTACTTCGTCTGGCGCTTCGCGGGCGAGGGCTGGACGCGCGGGCACCCGATCTCCCTCTCCGCCGCACCGACGTCGGACCGGTTGCGCATCACGGCGCGGGTCGCGGGCGACGGCACCTCGAGGATGGCCCGGCTGACCCGGGGGACCCGTGTCACCTTCGAGGGCCCGTACGGCCGGCTGACCCAGGCAGCACGCACGCAGCCCGGGGTCGTCCTGCTCGGCAGCGGTATCGGCATCACCCCGATGCGCGCCCTGCTCGAAGGGCTGACATACGCCCCCGGTCACGCCACGCTCATCCACCGCGCCCGCTCGGACGCCGACCTCGTGCTGCGTGCGGAGCTCCACGAGATCGCCGCGCGACGCGGCGCCGAGGTGATCGAGCTGCCCGGACCACGGGTCCAGGGCCGCAGATCCTGGCTACCCCAGTCCGCGGCGCACCTCGACGACGCCGCCGCCCTCGCCCAGCTGGTACCCGACATCGCCGGGCGCGACGTGTACATCTGCGGTCCCGACGAGTGGATCCAAGCTGCCCGGACCGCCGCCGTCCGAGCCGGGGTGCCGTCGGCACAGATCCACACCGAGCGGTTCTCGGTCTAGAAATGGGAGAGCACCACATGCGCAAGATCGTTCTCGCCGGAGCCACGACCCTCAGCGGCCTCGTGCTGTTGATGGCCTACCCCACCTCGACCAACCGTGCCGTGGAGAGCATCCCGGGCGCGTCGTCGAGCACGACCCAGGGGACGTCGTCGGGCACGACGTCGGCCACGACCCAGGGGACGTCGTCGGGCACCGGGACGCCGGCACCGCAGGAGGCGGCCGCGCCACCGACCACCTCATCGATCTCGGGGCCGGCCGTGAGCACACGGTGGGGCACCGTGCAGGTGCAGATCACCGTGACCGACGGGGTCCTGACCGAGGCGACGGCGATCAAGGTGCCGGACGCCAACGGCCAGGACCGGCAGATCAACTCCTACGCGGTGCCCATCCTCGAGGCGGAGTCCGTCGCGGCCGGGAACGCCCGGATCGATGCTGTCAGCGGAGCGACGGTGACGAGCACGGGGTACATCCGGTCCCTCCAGGCGGCACTCGACGAGGCAGGGCTGAAATGACCACCCGCACCGACGAAGCGACAGCGGTCGTGACAGCGGTCGTGACAGCCCTCGAGCGCCGGGCGTGGCACGAGACCGTCATGGGCATGCCCCTCAGCGTCCACCTGCGTGGGCCACACCTCGGCGGGACCGAGCGGGCCGTCGCCGCCGTGATCACCGAGATGCACCGCCTCGACCGGATCTTCAGCCCCTACCGCCCGGACTCCGAGCTGCGCCGGTACGAGGCAGGTCACCTGACGCTCCGGGACTGTTCGCCGGAGATGACCGAGGTGGTGGACCTGTGCAAGCTGGCCACCGCCCTCACCGGTGGCGACTTCGACGCCAGGCGACCCCTGCCCGGCGGCGGCCTGACGTTCGACCCCAGCGGACTGGTCAAGGGCTGGGCCGTCGACCGCGCGAGCCGCCACCTCTGCGGGCTCGGCGTCGACTGGTACGTCAACGCCGGCGGTGACATCGCCGCGCACGTGGCCGACGAGGAGCGGCCCGCGTGGCAGGTGGGCATCCAGGACCCGGCCGACCGCTCCCGGGTGATCGCGCTCGTCAGCCTGCGCGACGGCGGCGTGGCGACGTCGGGCACGTCCGCCCGCGGGGAGCACCTGTGGGACCCGCACACGGGTGAGGCCGCCCGGGGATGCGCCTCCGTCACCGTCGTGGGGCCGACGCTGACCTGGGCCGACGTGCTCGCGACCGCGGTCTTCGTCCACGGCCCCGAGGCCGCCGAGTGGGTTGCCGAGGACGGGTACGAGGTCATCGTCGTGCACCGGGACGGGCGTGCGGAGCGGACGCTGCCACGCGTGCCGGTGTGATGTCGATCGTCGCGGACGACCCACCGCGCTGCCGACGGGCGGCCGGGCCGACACCCTAGATCGCGCGTTCGAGGCCACTTCGCAGCAGCACGGCACCCCGGCCCAGCAGGACCCCGCCCATCGCCACGAGCACCCCGAACTGACCAGGAGGCGGGACCGTAGCCTTGGCTCCCGGGAGCGTCCATCCACTGCTCGCCACCGGCGGTCATCGTCCGGCCTGCACGCGCGGGGCACCTGCCGCGGGGCACCTGCCGCGGGGCACCTGCCGCGGGGCACCTGCCGCGGGGCACCTGCCGCGGGGTCCGCGCGTCCGCGTCTGGTCTCCGGTCGCGTCACGAACGTCGGGGACCCGCCTTGACCGATCGCGCGCTCACGTAACGCGTGTCGCCGGAGGCGAACCTGGCGAAGCTCATCCCCCGGATTGGGCCCGGGCGCTTCACGCGCGACGCCCGAGCGCCCGGAGGTGGAGCGTCAGTGCGACGCGAGCGGCAGGTGCCCGAACCGGTGCAGGGTGCGGCTGATGGCCTGCTCACGCAGCATGGTGAGCAGCTCGCGTCGGCCCGACGTCAGCACGTCACCGGTCAGCAGGGTGACGTCCGCACCGGCGGCCACGGTGGCCGGCCAGAGCGCGCTCGCGTCCCCGATCACCCTGACCCGTCCCCTCACCTCGCCCGATCCGATCCTCTTGGCGAACTCCTCGTCCGTCGCGATGCCCCAGCCGCGCAGCGCCAGCTCACGCCCCTCCTCGGAGTCCCGCCCGACGGCGTCGAGCGCGGCTCGCGCAAGGCCGGGGGTGGTGCTGATCGTGACGGGAACTCCGGCGCACTCGGCCGCGAGCGCCACCCGGGCCACCTGGACCGGCGTCGCGCCCGCACCGGCCCGGATCGTCACGTGTGGGACCGGGCGGTAGCGGAGCACGTTGGACTCGGCGCGCAGCCCGTCCGGGTCCGACTCGATGCGGAAGACGCTGTCGCGGGCATGGGCGTCGCTCGCGGCGGCGGCCTCGAGCCACGCAACATCCGCGGGGGTGCCCGCGAGTGCGGCGACCACGGGGATCAGGACCTTCACGCGCTCGCCGAGCTCGCCGCATGCGGCCGTTTCGCCGGTCTGGGTCCAGGCGCCGAGCTGCGCGACGTAGTTCTCCCCGCCCGCCTTCGCGCCCGGCCCGACGGCGGAACGCTTCCAGCCGCCGAAGGGCTGCCGCTGGACGATCGCGCCGGTGGTGTGACGGTTGACATAGGCGTTACCGACCTCCACCCGCTCGAGCCACCGGGTGATCTCCGCGTCGTCGAGGCTGTGCAGCCCGCCGGTCAGGCCGAAGTCGACGGCGTTCTGAAGCGCGATCGCCTCGGCGAGCGTGGCTGCGGTCATGATCCCGAGCACCGGGCCGAAGTACTCCCTCAGGTGGAACGGCGAGCCCGCCTGCACCCCGTCCTTCAGGCCCGGTGACCAGAGGCGGCCCGTCTCGTCCAGCTGGCGGGGCTCCACCAGCCAGGCCTCCCCCGGCTCGAGCGTGGTCAGCGCCTCGCGCAGCTTGCCCTCGGGCACCTCGATCACCGGACCCATCGTCGTTCCGAGGTCCACGGGCCAGCCCACCCGCACGGAGGACACCGCGTCGACGAGCTGGCGGCGGAACCGCTCGGACGTGGCCACCGAGCCGACGAGGATGAGCAGCGAGGCGGCCGAGCACTTCTGCCCGGCATGCCCGAAGGCGCTGCTCAGCACGTCGGCAACGGCGAGGTCGTAGTCCGCGTGCGGGGTGACGACGAGCGCGTTCTTACCACTCGTCTCCCCGAACACGCGGGGTCCGCCGTCGCGGTCGGCACGCCAGCCGGCGAACATCTGCGAGGTCTCGTACGCCCCGGTGAGGATCACCGTGTCGATACCGGGGTGGGCCACGAGGTGGCGCCCCACCGTGCGCTCGCTCGCGCGCACGACCTGGACGACGGCGGGGTCCACGCCGTGCGCGGCCAGCGCCTGATGGATCCCCTCGACGGCGACCTCCACGCACCCGGGGGTGGGGTGGGCCGGCTTGATGACGACGGCACTGCCCGCCGCGAGCGCCGCCAGGACGCCACCGATTCCGATCGCGACCGGGAAGTTCCACGGCGGGGTGACGAGCACGAGCGGTGAGGGGGTGAACGTGAGGCCCTCGGCCTGTTCGAGCTCGGTGATCTCGAGGGCGGACTGCGCGTAGTAGCGGGCGAAGTCCACGGCCTCGGAGACCTCCGGGTCTGCCTCGGCGACGGTCTTCCCGCCCTCACGGGCCATCACGGTGAGCAGGTCGGCGCGGCGGGCCTCGATGGCGTCCGCGGCGGCACGGAGCGCCG
>JAENWO010000330.1 GCA_016649925.1 Actinomycetales bacterium | reverse complement strand
GGCGAACACCTCGGCCGCCAGCAGAGCCGCCTCGGTCTTGCCGATACCCATCGGCCCCTCGATGATCATCAGTCCCGGTGTCGTGACGGAACGCGCCACATCCAAAGCGGCCGCCTGCAGTGGCCGGATGGCGGATCCGGTGGGCAGGTCGAACCGCGCGGCGAGGTGAAGGTTCGGCTCGGTCGGGGGTTCGGCGGGCAGCCACGCTCCCGGCAGGTCCAGATCGTCCCAGGCGCGGCGCGCGCGCGCCGCTCGCGGGGTGACGTCGTCGTATGGGAACAGGCCGTCGTTGCTGGCGATCCAGTCCGCCAGGATAATGGTCCCGGTGACGAGGACCTGGGCGCGCGGCGACAGGGGTTGCTGCGCCCACCGGGAAAGGTCGTCCGCGGCACCGGCCACGCTCACAGCGAACGCGGCCAGCTCGTCGTGAATCTCGTCCCAGGTTTGGCCGGCCCCGATCAGGTACCAGCGGTCCTCGTCATCGGCGAGCGTGGGTCGATCCGGGGTCACGCCGTGGTGGCTGCCAGGTACGACGGCGTAGGTGGCGGCGGTCTCCCGTGTCCATCCGTTCCGTGCCACGAGCCAGCGCTCGAGGAGGAGTTGGCTCACCCGTGAGTGTGGCGGGCGCGTCAGTCGTCTCGCGCGACACTCCGCCCATGCTCAGTCCGTGGTCCGCCATGACGGCGGCCAAGGACTCGTCCTGAACGGCGAACGCGCGGGACGCCTTGCCCAAGTCATGGGCGGCCGCGAGCCAAGCGACGAGGCGTCGTGCGGCGTCCTCGCCCCGACCCGCGCTGATGATCTTTCGCACGGATCCCGGAAGGAACTCGTCCCACAGGTGCGCTGCGACCGCCGCCGAGTCCTCCATATGGCGGTAGAGCGGCAGCCCGCTAGTGAACCCACTCTGGTCGCTCTTCGCCCAGACAGAGCGTGATGCCGGACTCAGGAACGGCGGGCTCGACACGAATGCACCCCCCGTCATGGTGAGAACCTGTCCGATCATCGTGCCCGACTTCATCGCGGCGGGAGGCCCGAACGGGAGCTGGATTCTTCATGGGTGAGTGCTGTCGTCGAGTCGTGGTTATGAACGTGGGAGGCGGTTTCTCGGCTTCTGACCGAAGACCGGAGCGTCGGGCGCCCTGGCGCCAGCGACCTCGCGGGGTGAGAATTGACCTCATCCTCGACGGGTGTGGGTGCGATGACGTGGATCTACGTCGGCTGGTCCGTGGGCCTGGCGCTTTTGCTGTGGCCCTGGGGGAGGCGCGCGCGCCCGCCGAGCCAGGAGCCGCCGTCGGGCATGACGCTGCGCGTCGGGGTGCCGGACCGGGTGCCCTGGCGGCGGGGTCGCCGCACGCGGGACCGGAACGACCCGCTCGAGGTGCTCGAGGTGCAGATCCGGCTCGCGCAGCTTGCCGGGGAGATCCAGTGGCTGGAGCGCGACCGGGGCGTGTATGCGAGGTCCCACCATTTGCGCGCTACCCTGGGGGCCTACGACGCGGTGTTGCGGGAGGCCTGTGTTCTGGCCGGGCTGTCGGTTGCCGACGCGCCGCCCGTCGGGACGCAGGAGGACTCCTCCGAACGCATGCGTCGTGAACTTGAGCTGACCGCTCGCGGCTGGTCCTGGTAGGGCGACGAACCCGCTCCAGGGTTCCGTCGGTCGGACGCGCCCGGTCGCATCGTCCTGGGATCCGTACCCTTGGGGCGCGGATGTGACTACGGAAGGAACACTGTGGAGCCCGAGCTGAACAGCGTCTTCGAGCTGGTCCTGCGCCGCAACCCCGGCGAGGTGGAGTTCCACCAGGCCGTCCGGGAGGTCTTCGACTCGCTCGGCCCGGTGCTGAAGAAGAACCCCCAGTACACCGACGCCGCCGTGTTGCAGCGCCTCTGCGAGCCAGAGCGGCAGATCATCTTCCGCGTGCCCTGGGTGGACGACGAGGGCCGTGTGCAGATCAACCGCGGCTTCCGGGTGGAGTTCAACTCTGCGCTCGGCCCGTACAAGGGCGGGCTCCGGTTCCACCCATCGGTGTACCTCGGCATCATCAAGTTCCTCGGCTTCGAGCAGATCTTCAAGAACTCCCTCACCGGCATGCCCATCGGTGGCGCCAAGGGCGGCTCCGACTTCGACCCGCGCGGCCGCAGCGACGCCGAGGTCATGCGGTTCTGCCAGTCGTTCATGACCGAGCTCTACCGCCACCTCGGTGAGTACACCGACGTGCCCGCCGGGGACATCGGCGTGGGCGGTCGGGAGATCGGCTACCTGTTCGGCCAGTACAAGCGGATCACCAACCGCTACGAGTCCGGCGCGCTCACCGGCAAGGGCATCAGCTGGGGCGGCTCCCTCGTCCGCACCGAGGCCACCGGGTACGGCACGGTGCTGTTCGCGGCCGAGATGCTGCGGACCCGGGGGGAGGACCTGGACGGCCGGCGGGTCGTCGTCTCCGGTTCCGGCAACGTCGCCATCTACGCGATCGCGAAGGCCCAAGCGCTCGGTGCGCACGTCGTGGCGTTCTCCGACTCCTCCGGCTACGTCGTGGACGAGGCCGGCGTGGACGTCGAGCTGCTGCGCGAGGTCAAGGAGCAGCAGCGAGGTCGCGTGAAGGACTACGCGGACCGCCGTCCCGGGGCCTCGTTCGTGGAGGGCTCCTCCATCTGGCAGGTTCCGGCCGACGTCGCGCTCCCGTGCGCCACCCAGAACGAGCTGCACGAGGACGACGCCATCGCGCTGGTCAAGAACGGCGTGCGCGTGGTGGCCGAGGGCGCCAACATGCCCACCACCCCCAAGGCCGTGCAGATCCTGCAGGAAGCCGGTGTGCTGTTCGCCCCCG
Source organism: Actinomycetales bacterium (assembly GCA_016649925.1). GTDB lineage: Bacteria > Actinomycetota > Actinomycetes > Actinomycetales > Beutenbergiaceae > JAENWO01. The sequence continues at coordinate 1,038 of JAENWO010000330.1, read as the reverse complement.
GCAAGGCCGCCAACGCCGGCGGGGTGGCGACCTCCGCGCTCGAGATGCAGCAGAACGCGAGCCGGGACGTGTGGACGTTCGAGCACACCGAGCAGCGCCTCGCCGAGATCATGAGCGGGATCCACCACCGGTGCGCTGTCACGGCCGAGGAATACGGGCAGCCGGGCAACTACGTGATGGGGGCGAACGTCGCGGGCTTCACGAAGGTCGCGGACGCGATCATCGCCCTCGGCGTCATCTGAGCCCGGTGGGGAACCCGCGGCGTTCGGCGGCGCTGGAGATCGCTGTCACCGGCGTCGACGGGGTGCGGGTCGCGTCCCGTGGGGGCGCGGACCGGGTGGAGCTGTGCAGCGCCCTCGACCTCGGGGGGCTGACGCCCAGTCTCGGGCTCGTGGACGCGGCAGTGGCGGTGGGCCTTCCCGTGCACGTGCTCGTGCGGCCTCGAGCCGGTGGCTTCGTGTTCACCGCCACGGAGGTGGAGGTTATGGTCCGCGACATCGAGCACCTCGTGGACGCCGGGGTGGCCGGCGTCGTCATCGGGGTGCTCACCGCCGAGCGGACCCTCGACCGGCACGCCGTGAAGTCGCTCGTCCGCGCCGCGGAGGGCCGCGAGGTCACGTTCCACCGGGCGCTCGACGTGGTGCTCGATCCGGTTTCCGCCCTCGCTCAGCTGGCCGATCTCGGGGTCCGGCGGGTGCTCTCCTCCGGCGGGGCGACGCGGGCGATCGACGGGTTCGCCGTCTTGGAGTCGCTGGTCGCCGCGGCCGATGGGCTCGAGGTGATCGCGGGCGGGGGCGTCGACGTCGAGGACATCCCGCTGCTGCTCGAGGCCGGCGTGGACGCCGTGCACCTCTCGGCGCGCATGCTCGTGGACGACGCCGGACCGGCCGGGCCGGGAGGTGCGCCCCCGCGGTACGACGCCACGGATCCCGACGTCGTGGCACGAGCGGTGGCCGCGCTGAGATGAGGCTCAGGTGGGTTCGGGTGCTGCCCTGGTGCCGGCGCCCCACCCCCCACCTGGAGTGTTCCCGCTTTTTT
>JAENWO010000322.1 GCA_016649925.1 Actinomycetales bacterium | reverse complement strand
TGCCTGACCTTCGAGGTGGACTTCTTCTCCCACCACGGGTTCCGGACGATCGACGGGACGCCCGTCGACCCGGACGTGTTCGCCGAGCTGTTGCGCTCGCACGACGACGGCGTCGCGGAGTTCCTCGAGCTGGCACACGTCAAGCCGAACATCCTCGGGAACACCCGGATGCTTCTGGAGCTGTGACGATCGGGCCCAGGCCCGGCTGAAGCCGCGGGCCTGCGACGCGTCGCTCTCCTCGAGCGGGTGTCGGCAGTTCGAATCTGCCCAGGCGCACGGAGTCTTGTTGCAGGTCAGGCCGGATGACGCTGCCGTGGGTGCGTGGAATGACCGGGCGTCGAGGGGCTCCGTGGTCAGTGAATGGTCAGTGGCCTGGGACCGCAGGGTGCGGCGAACTGCAGCTGGCCCAACTTGAGCGCGGCCTCAAGCGCGGTCGGTGGCTGGCCGAAAGAGTCTGGGTGGACCGAAGCGGGACTTCTGTACGCGTCTTCTCATGGCAGATGGCCGAGCAACTTGCTGTCGCGCACATGAGCCACCTCGGCTTCCGCGATGCGCGTGTGACTGGCCGTGGCGCAGATGGCGGGCTCGACGCTCTCGCAACGGACGCCGCGGCCCAGGTGAAGGCACTCGCGCAGCCTGTCGGGACACCAGACATCCAGCGGGCGCGTGGCGCAGCGTACGGCGTCAAGAACCTTCTCTTCTACTCCATGGCCGGTTACACGTCCCAGGCGGTCACCTTCGCCGACTGCGCTGGTGTGGCGTTGTTCGTGTACAACGCCGCGAACCGCGTCGCCCCCGCAAACGCCTTGGCGGAGCATCTCGTAGCCCGCTCCGCGATCGACCAGTTCGAAGGCCAGACACCCGGGGAACGGACAATCGGCGTCATGGAAGACATCGGAGAGGGCACGATCAAGGCCCGCCAGTTTGCCACGAACCTCGCGAACCACGGAGCCGGCAACCGGGGCCCGCTGGATCCCGGTCTGCGGTCCGAAGTCGAAGCGCTTCTGATGCACGTCGATGCGCATGCGAGCGAGGTGGACACCTGTATGACCCAGGTTGTTGAGCTCATGCGGAGTCCCGAGTTGCTGCTGGCGGACCCGGCAACAGAAGCGTCTCTCGCGGGAGCCGTGGGCGAGCTCTTCGTCCTCCGGGCGCAGCAGCGAGCCTTCGTGTCGGCGTGGGGGAACGCATACGGTCATGATGTCGCGGCCATCCTCGGAAGGGATCCCGCGACCATCTGACCCCTGGCCCACCCGCCTCGGCCGGTCGGCGAACATTGCGTGTTCCGGTTCCGGTCAGGCGCGTCTTGCCCGTGGAGATCCACCGGCCACCGGGTCGGCGCACTGGCCATGGCGGGCGGCCACCCCGGGTCCACGCGATGACGGGTCCGATGGCGGCTCGCCCTTGCCGCAGACCGTGCGAGGACTCCGGTCAAGCCATTCGCGGTGGACACTTTTCTATCGCAGACGATATGGTTGTGTCCATGGACGTCGAGCTCGCGGAGGCTGCCCGAATGATGGGTGTCTCAGCCGTGCGCGCCCGACAACTGGCGCGAGAGGGCAGGCTGCGTGCTCGCCAGGTTGGCGGTCGGTGGTTGGTTGACGCCGCCTCGCTGCCAAGTGCTCCGCGTCGCGGTCGTCCGATGAGCCCGCGGATCGCCTGGGCGCTGGTCGAGATCGGTGCGGGTCGCTCTGCCGAATGGATCGAGCCGAGGGAGTCCTACCGCCTGCGCCGGGCACTCGACCGGTTGGTCGCCGACGACGAGCCCGAGATGCTCCTTCGGTCTTGGCTGGCGTCGCGCGCCGAGCGGCAGCTCTTGTCGGCGTCGGAGATCGATGCGCTCCGCGCAGACCCGCGCCTGGTCCTCTCGGGCCTGTCCGACGGGCGCTCAGGCCTGTCGGCCGCCGGGAACGTCGAGGCATACGTCCGGGCTGAGGATGCGACTGCGGTGCGCCGCGATCACCTTCTGGTCGACTCCGGGTCGAACGCCAACGTCGTCCTGCACGTCTCACCGACGGTTCCCGATCGGCCCGTGCCTGTCCTGCTCTTGGCGGCCGACCTCGCCGACCATGACGGGCCGCGTGAGCTGGCTCGAGCTCGAGAGCTCATTGCTGGCTGGGCTGCCTCCCGCGAGGGCGCGGGCGCATGAGCGTCGTGCTGCCGCCGATGACCCGTGGCCAGGCCGAGGCGTGGAGCGGGCTGCTCGACCTGTCCGAGCGTCACCCGAGCGGCTGGACTCTTGTCGGCGGGCAGATGGTTCACCTGCACTGCATCGAGCGAGGCGTCGCCCCGACGCGTCCGACTGACGACGTCGATGCCGTGCTCGACGTCCGAGCTGAGCCGGATGCGCTGCGATCCTTCACGACCGCCCTCGTCGAGCTGGGATTCGTTGCGATCGGCGAGTCCTGGGAGGGCCACCAGCACCGCTGGCAGCGCGGCGAGGCGCAGATCGACGTCCTCATCCCACGGCACCTGGGCGAACGGGCTGCGGGTCGTCGGGGCGCGTCCGGCGGGACGACGATCGAGACGCCGGGCGCCCAGCAGGCACTGGACCGGACGCAGACCGTCGAGGTCGTTCTCGACGGGCGCAGCGGCTCCGTGCGTCGACCAAGTTTGCTCGGCGCGCTGGTCGCGAAGGCCGCCGCTCACTCTGTCGTCCTCGACCGAGCCAGGTCTCGACACCTGATCGACTTCGCCGTGCTTGCAACCCTCATCCGACCGAGCGACGCCGTACACGAGGCGGGTCGCCGAGACAGGGAGTACCTCGGGACGATGCTCGCCGCGCTGGCGGCCGACCGCCGGGCCTGGGCCGGCGTCGAAGGAGCCGACGACGGAATCGCTCGGTTGCACCTCGCGCTCGCTCCGGCGCCGGGAGCCCGCTTCGCGGATGCTGATCCGTTCCCGCGGAGGCGCCGCGACTGAGGGCGTTGGGGATTCGGGGCGCTGCCGAGTGACGTCACATCCCGATTCCCGGTGGCTGAGCTGGTGCCGGTCCGATGGCCGACCATGTCGGCCGTTCGGGGAATGACGGCAGGCGTTCCATGGCCACCCACGGCGTATCGGAGAACAGGTGCCCGTAGAGGTCCATCGTCATCGTGGCCGTGGCGTGGCCGAGGATGACCGGCACGGCCTTGACGTCGGCGCCCGCGGCGATGAGCAGCGAGGCGGCCGCGTCGCGTAGGTCGTGGATCGTCGTGCCGCCAAGCCCAACGGCTTGCGTGACCTCGGTCCAGCGACACCGCACACGGAAGTTGGTGTTCGTCCAGATCCCGCCGGTCGGGCTCGGGAAGAGGAAGGCACCCGGCGCGGCGGTCGCGACGCTGCGCCGGACGTAGCCCTCCACGGCGGCGGGCACGGGGCCTGTCCGCGTCTAGTGGGTTGTGGTCGACCCGATGATGGCCTCGCTCGTGCGCGAGGACTGCGGGGCCGCCCGGTGTATCCGGACGCCGAGGCCGTGCGGCGTCTGGATCGCGTCATCGCGTCGCACCTTCCGGCGGACGTCGTGGGTGGGTGGCCGGCCGCGTTGCTGGCGGCCACGGTGCTCGCAGCGGTGACGTTCGTGCTGGTGGACCTCCCGCCGACGCCGCGCGGCGACCTGGGTGCGCGGTCGTGCTGACGGTCGCTTTGCCAGGGTAGAACTTACGGCAAACTTACCGTAAGGTGTACCTGGCGCTGCGCCTCAGTCAACTCACAGACACTCAGTCAACTGTCGCCACAGGACAAAACAATGCGAACAGACACCCGTGACATCGTCAGCGTCTCCGACGCCGCCAAGAACTTCAGCCGCTACGCGTCCGAGGTTGCCGAGGGGCGCAGCATCGTCATCGTCCGAAACAACGAGCCCACTGCGGCGCTCGTCCCGCTGGACAGGATGGATCGGCTCGACAAGCTCGACGAGCTGGAGGAGGACCTGTTGTTGTGGGGCATCGCGCTCGCTCGCACCATCACCGACTCCGGA
>JAENWO010000112.1 GCA_016649925.1 Actinomycetales bacterium | reverse complement strand
AGCGCGGCGCCCACCGCGCCCGCGAGCTCGACGAGCGAGACGCCGAGGGCGATCTGCCGCGACCGCGCGCGGGCGGAGGCGGGTAGCGCCCAGACGATCGCGGCGCCTACGAGCGGCACCGCGATCAGCGTGGTGAGCCAGGGAAATCCAGCGGACAGCATGTGAATATCCCTCAGATCCGGGTGGCCAGGACAACGGCGACGAGGGCGACCAGGCCGATCGTCATCGTGGCGGCGTAGGAGCGGACGTAGCCGGTCTGCAAGCGTCGCGTGACGTCGCCAAGCCGGACCATGACGCGCCCGAGGCCGCCGACGGCGCCGTCGATGACCTGACGGTCCCCGTACACGAGCGAGCGGGTCAGGTACTGCCCAGGCTGCACGAGCAACCCGTCGTTCACCTCGTCCTGGTAGAGGTCCTTGCGGGCCGCCCGGGTGAGCACCGAGCCCGCCAGCGCGATCACCGGGACCGACGACGCGGCGTACTGCCGCCACGCGAGCACCAGCCCGACGACGACGACCGCAAGCGTGAGGGTCATCAGCAGCCAAACCGGGAGCACAGGCTCGTGGTCCCCGACGACGCCGGTCACCGGCTCGAGCCAGCTCGTGAACACGCCGCCGATGCTGAGCAGTCCGCCGAGCGCGACCGAGCCGACCGCGAGCACGATCATCGGCACGGTCATCAGGCGCGGCGACTCATGAGGGTGCTGGACCGGGGTTCGCGCGATCGCCGTGTCGGGCGTCGAGCTGTGGCCGTCGTTCCAGCGCTTCTCGCCGTGGAAGGTCATGAAGAACAGGCGGGACATGTAGAACGCGGTGATGCCGGCGCCCAGCAGTGCGACCGAGCCGAAGACCAAGGGCCGCCAGCCCTCGCCGACGAATGCGGCCTCGATGATCTTGTCCTTGCTCCAGAAACCGGAGAACGGCGGGACACCGAGGATCGCGAGCCAGCCGAAGGCGAACGTGGCATAGGTGACCTTCATGTACCGGCGCAGGCCGCCGAAGCGACGCATGTCGACCTCCTCGCCCATGCCGTGCATGACCGAACCGGCCCCGAGGAACATGCCGGCTTTGAAGAAGCCATGCGTGACGAGGTGGAAGATCGCGAACGCGTAGCCGATCGGGCCGAGGCCCGCGGCCAGGATCATGTAGCCGATCTGGGACATCGTCGACGCGGCGAGCGCCTTCTTCAGGTCGTCCTTCGCACAGCCGATGATCGCACCGAACAGGAGCGTGATCGCGCCGATGATGACCACCACGAGCTGCGCCGTCGGCGCCCCCTCGAAGATCGGACCGGAGCGGACGATGAGGTACACGCCGGCGGTCACCATGGTGGCGGCGTGGATGAGGGCGGAGACCGGCGTGGGGCCGGCCATCGCGTCGCCGAGCCAGGCCTGCAGCGGGAACTGCGCCGACTTGCCGCAGGCACCGACGAGCAGCATGAGGCCGACGAGCGTGAGGACACCCTGGTTCGTGCCCTCGGCGGCGGCGAACACCGTCTCGTAGTTCACCGAGCCGAAGGTGGCGAACAGGGCCATCATCGCGACGAGCATGCCCATGTCGCCGACCCGGTTCATCACGAAGGCCTTCTTCGCGGCGACGGCGTAGTCGCTGCGGTAGTTCCAGAACCCGATCAGCAGGTAGGAGGCCAGGCCAACACCCTCCCAGCCGAGGAAGAGCAGCGCGTAGGAGTCCGCGAGGACGAGGACGAGCATCGCCGCGACGAACAGGTTGAGGTACGCGAAGAAGCGGCGCCGATCGGTGTCGTGCTCCATGTACGCGACGGCGTAGATGTGGATCAGCGTGCCGACGAACGTGATCAGCAGCACGAAGGTGAGCGAGAGCGGGTCGACGAGCAGTCCCGCGTCCACGTTCAGGTCCCCGGCCGGGATCCACCGGAACAGGTGCACCCCCACGCTGCGATCGGCCGCCCCGCGGCCGAGCAGCTCGACCAGCATCGCGATGGCGCCCGCGGCGGACGCGGCGGAGGCGAGCACGCCGAGCCAGTGGCCCCAGCGGTCGACGCGCCGGCCCAGCACCAGCAGCACGCCGGCACTGGCCAGCGGGATGGCGATGAGCAGCCATGACAAGTTCAAGGTGTCCACTGCCAGACCTCTCAGCTCTTCAGCAGGTTGACGTCGTCGATCGACGCCGACCCACGGGTTCGGAAGATGGACACGATGATCGCCAGGCCGATGACGACCTCGGTGGCGGCGACGACCATCACGAAGAAGGCGATCACCTGGCCCTGGAGCTCACCGTGCATCCGGGCGAACGTGACGAACGTGAGGTTCGCGGCGTTGAGCATGAGTTCGACGCCCATGAATGCGACGATGGCGTTGCGGCGGACGAGGACCGTGACGGCTCCGATCGAGAAGAGGATCCCCGAGAGCACCAGGTAGTTGACCAGGCTCATCCGTCGATCTCCTTCATGTCACCACGCGCGGCGATGGTCGCGACGCGGTCGGCGTCGAGCTGGTCCACTCCGGCCTCCTGCCCGCGGATGCGCAGCACAGTCGGCACCGAGCTCTGCACGGGTTCACCGAACGCGTCGAGGGCAGGGGAGTCAGCGGAGTTGTGCCGCGCGTAGACGCCCGGTGAGGGGGTGACCGTGATGGTCTCCGAGCTGCCACCCTGACCGAAGGCGGCGAGCTTGGCATCGGCCAGCTCGCGCTGCCCGATCCTCTTCGACAGCCGCTGCCGGTGGGTCAGGATGAGGGCACCGAGGGCCGCGGTGATGAGCAGCGCACCCGTCAGCTCGAAGGAGAAGACGAACTCGCCGAAGATCAGCCGGGCAACACCCACCGGGTTCGTGTCGGCATTCGCCTGGGCGAGGCCGACGCCGTCGGGCAGCTTCGCACCGACGACGATCCCGACCACCAGGACCACGAGCCCGATCCCGCCGAGGACGGCGATCCAGCGCTGGCCGGCGAGGGTCTCCACGAGCGACTCGGAGGAGTCGACGCCGACGAGCATGATGACGAACAGAAACAGCATCATGACTGCTCCGGTGTAGACCACGACCTGCGCGACGCCGAGGAACGGGGCCTCGAGCGCGGTGTAGAAGATCGCGAGGGCGATCATCACACCGGCGATGCTCGCCGCGATGTGCACGGTCCGGCGAGAGAAGAGCAGCCAGAGCGCGCCGATCACGGCGAGCGGGGCGAGGACCCAGAACAGGACACCCTCACCCGTGGACAGGACCAGGCCCGTCTGCGCGACCGGGTTCACTCGGCGCCTCCCACGGTGGCCTGGGCGGCTCGCTGCGCGGCCGCCGCGGCGGCTTCGAGCGTCTCGTCGTCGGGGCGGCGCTCACGGACCCAGTCGACCTGGTCGAGGCTGGGGCCGGTGACCTCGTTGCGGTAGTAGTCGTCGTCATCCGTGCCCTCGATCATCGGGTGCGGCGCCGCAAGCATGCCGGAGCGCAGCGGGGCGAGGAGGGTCTCCTTCTCGAAGATCATCTCCGCCCGGCTGGTGCCGGCCAGCTCGAAGTCGTTCGTCATCGTCAGTGCCCGCGTGGGGCACGCCTCGATGCACAGCGCGCAGAAGATACAGCGCAGGTAGTTGATCTGGTACACCTTGCCGTAGCGCTCGCCGGGTGAGTACTGCGCTCCCGGGGTGTTGTTGCCCGACTCGACGTAGATGGCGTCCGCCGGGCAGACCCACGCGCACAGCTCGCAGCCGATGCACTTCTCCAGCCCGTCCGCGTAGCGGTTCAGCTGGTGCCGGCCGTGGTAGCGCGGGTAGGTCCCCTTCTTCTCGAACGGGTACTGCTCGGTGACGACCGGCCGGAACAGCGTCGACATGGTCACGCCGAACCCGGCGACGGGTGCCAAGAACTCCTGGACGGCGTTCTTGTCGCTGTCGCCGTCGACGTCGAAGTCCGGCTTGGCCTTGGCCTTGGCCTTGGCCTTGGTCTTGGTCTTGGCGGGAACGTTCTTCCCCGTACCGGTGCGGGCGGGCGACCTGCCCTTGCCCTGATCAGCCATCGCTGTTCTCCTCATCCGTCTCGGGGGCGGCCGGGGTCGTCACCCGGGCCCGGCGCTTCGACGGGGGCAGCTGCTGACCCGGGAGCGGCGGGACCGGGAACCCCCCGGCGAACGCGTCGAAGTACTCATCCTTCTTGGGCTCGATCGTCGGTGTGCCTGCGCCGGTGAGCGCCCTCGAGCCGGCACCGCCGGCTTTGTCCTTGGCGCCCTTCTCCGGGATGAAGAACATGACGAGCGCGAGCAGCACGAGGAGCCCGGCCAGCACGAACAGGATGGTTTGCAGGTCGATGCCGCTGAACTGACGCACACCCTGCACGACGGCGACGGCTACCACCCAGGCAAGTGCGACCGGGATGAGGACCTTCCAGCCGAAGTGCATGAACTGGTCGTAGCGGAACCGCAGCAGCGTGGCGCGGACCCAGACGAAGAAGAACATGAATCCCCACAGCTTGATGAGGAACCACAGGAGGGGCCACCAGCCCTCGTTGAACATGCCGTCGTTGATGGCCGAGAGAGGCCACGGTGCCCGCCAGCCACCCATGAAGACGGTGGTCGCGATCGCGGAGACGTTGAGCATGTTGATGTACTCGGCGAGGTAGAACCAGGCGAACTTCATCGAGGAGTACTCGGTCTGGAACCCGCCGACGAGCTCACCCTCGGCCTCGGGCAGGTCGAACGGCAGTCGGTTCGTCTCACCAAGCATCGAGAGGATGTAGACGACGAACGCCGGCAACAGGGCGATCGACCACCAGAGCTGCTGCTGGGAGCTGACGATCTGCGAGGTGGACATCGAGCCAGAGACGATGAAGACGCTGACCAGGGCCAGGCCCATGCCGAGCTCGTACGAGATCACCTGGGCGGTGGACCGGACCGAGCCGAGGAGCGGGTAGGTGGAGCCGGAGGACCAGCCACCCAGCACGATGCCGTAGACGCCCAGGCCGGTGATGCCAAGGATGTAGAGCACCGCGACGGGCAGGTCGGTCAGCTGGAGCGGGGTGACGAGGTCAGTGAAGGGGATGCGCACCTCGGGGCCGAACGGGATGACCGCGAACACCATGAACGCGCAGAACACCGAGATGACCGGCGCCATGATGTAGATCAGCTTGTCCGCGCCCTTGACGGTGATGTCCTCCTTGAGGACGAGCTTGAGCGCGTCCGGGATGGACTGCACGAGACCGAAGGGGCCGCGCACGTTCGGGCCGAGCCGCTGCTGGAAGCGCCCGATGAGGCGACGCTCGAACCACAGGGCGAACAGCACGGAGATGAGCAGGAACACCATGATCGCGACGGCCTTGATCACGGAGATCCAGATCGTGTCCTGGCTGAAGTCCACGGCCGGGCCCGCCGGGGCGAGCATCGGGGCGATCCGGTTCATCGGGAGACCTCCGCGTTGACGGCGGCCAGGTGCACGGTGGCCCCGGCCGTGACACCGAGCATCCGGTGGATGGACGAGCCCGGAGAGTGCTGCGGCAGCCAGACCACGTGGTCCGGCATCGGGGTCGCGATCACCGGGAGGGTGATGGCGCCCGCCGGGCCGGCCACGCGCAGGCGCGCCTCGGGTGAGGTGATGCCGAGCGAGACCGCGGTGGCCGGGGAGATCCGGGCGAGGGGACGGTGAGCCGTCCCGGCGAGGTGCGGCTCGCCGTCCTGCCCGCGGGCGGCGTCCAGCATGAGTCGCCAGGAGGCCAGCACGGCCTCGCCCTCGCCGGGGGCCGGCGCATCGTTGGCGGGGGTGGTCGGCGCGGCGACCCGCGTGCCCTCCCAGCCAGCGAACTCCGCGAGCTCGCGGTGGATGGCCTCGAGGGTGCGGGTGTTCAGCTCGACGTCCAGCTCGCGGGCCAGGATGTCCAGCACCGAGGCGTCCGTCAGGGCCTTCGTGCTGAAGACCTGGCCGAACGGACGGGGGCGGCTCTCCCAGTTGAGGAAGGTGCCGCCCTTCGCCGTGGTGGGGGCGATCGGCAGGACCACGTCCGCATACCGGGTGATCGGCGAGCGTCGCACCTCGAGCTGGACGACGAAGCCGGCGGCCCGCAGTGCGGCCTCGGCCGCGCCCGCGGCGGGCAGGTCCTCGAGGTCGACGCCGCCGACGAGCAGACCACCGAGGGCGCCGGAGCCGGCGGCCTCGAGGATCGCGGAGAGGTCACGCCCCTCCTGCTCGGGCAGGAGAAGTGCGTCCCAGACCGCAGCCGTGTCCACGCGGGCGGCGGGATCCGCCGTCGGGCGTCCACCGGGCAGCAGCCCGGGCAGCAGCCCGACCTCGACGGCGCCACGGTCGCCCGCGCGACGCGGCACCCACGCGAGGCGTGCGCCGCTGGCCTGGGCGAGCCGCAGGACGGCGCTGAACGCGCCCGGGCTGGCGGCGAGCCGCTCACCGGCGAGCACGACGGCGCCCGGTGCGGCGAGGGCCTCCGTCAGCTCGGCGTGGTCCCCCCCGCCGGAGGCGAGGGCGTCGAGCACGCGTGCCTCGTCGCCCGGGGTGGTGACGAGCAGCTCGGCGCGCAGCTTCGTGGTGCCACGGGAGGCGAGCGGGGCGATCGTGGAGACCTTGACGCGGCCGGCGAGGACGCCCTTGCGCAGGCGGAGGAAGACCGTGCCGGCCTCCTCCTCAGGCTCGAGGCCGACGAGCAGCACGTGCGGGGCACGCTCGAGGTCGGCGAACGTGACGTCGATACCGCTGCCGGCCACCCGGTGAGCGAGGAAGTCGGCTTCCTCGGCGGAGTGGGAGCGGGCCCGGAAGTCGATGTCGTTGGTGCGCAGGACGAGGCGGGTGAACTTGGACCAGGCGTAGGCGTCCTCGAGCGTGAGACGGCCGCCCGGAAGAGCCCCTACCCCACCGTTCTCGATGGCCGCCCGCAGGCCTTTGGCGGCGATGTCCATCGCCTCCGACCAGCTGGTCGGGACGAGCTCACCGGTTTCCTCGTCGCGCACGAGGGGCGCGGTCAGGACGTCCGGCGCGCTCTGCCAGGTGAACGCGAAGCGGTCCTTGTCGGTGATCCACTCCTCGTTCACCGTGGGGTCGTCACCGGCGAGGCGGCGCATCACGGTGCCGCGGCGGTGGTCCACGCGGATCGCGGAGCCACACGCGTCATGCTCGGCGATCGACGGCGTGGAGACCAGGTCGAAGGGACGGGAGCGGAAGCGGTACGCAGCCGACGTCAGGGCACCCACCGGGCAGATCTGGACGGTGTTGCCCGAGAAGTACGAGGCGAACGGGCGACCGGTGCTGTCCAGCTCCGCCGCACCGACGGACTGTGCGGTGCCGCTGACGACACCGGCCTCACCGAACGGTCCGACCATCTCCGCCGTCCGCACGGAGGCATGGGGATCCGCCCCGCCGTACGGGGCGAAGCCGAGGATGGCCTCGTCGAAGGCGCCGACCTGCTGACCGGGCAGCCCGTGGACCTCCCGGCCCGGCGTCCCACCGCCACGACCCTGGATGTCGATGAACGGGTCGCCCGCGATCTCCGCCTGGAACCGCGTGCAGCGCTGGCAGAGGATGCAGCGATCGCGGTCGAGCAGGATCTGGGT
>JAENWO010000240.1 GCA_016649925.1 Actinomycetales bacterium | reverse complement strand
GGCGGCCAGGATCAGCAGGGTCGCCCCGGTCGCGTTGTGGGTGCGCCGGACGCTCCCGCGTCCGATCCCGGTGAGCACGAGGGCGACGATCCCCGCCGCGGCGGGGATGACGATCCCCGCGTTCGTGACGAGCGACCCGTCGCCGCACACCGGGGAGGAGTGCCCCTCGCAGAGCACGACGGCGAGCTGGACGAGCGTCGCCAGGGCGGCCGGCACGAGGAGCGAGGCGACGACGAGGAACAGCCCGACGGCGGTCAGCAGGCCCGAGCGGTAGCGGCGTTCCGGGTCACCGGGGGGACGACGAGGGTCCCCGATCGGACGGCGCGGGTCGAGCGCGGTCGGCACCCGGGCCGAGGACTCGCTGTACGGATTGAAGATCGTCATCGGCTGCTGAACCACACGCTTCCCGCGAGGAGAACGAGCCCGGCGAGGCCGAGGAGGTAACCGCGCTCTCGGCCCTGGACAGCCTCGACCCCGGTGCCGATGCCGAGGCTGAACGCCCCGACGGCCGCGGCGAGCGGGATGAGGACCAGACGCTGGACGTCCGGCCCGGTGAGGCACTCCAGTCCGCCACCGGCATCGCTGCACGCGTTGACGGAGTCCACCACGGACGCCGCCCAGGTCTGCACGTGCCAGACGACGAAACCGATGCTGGCCAACAGGACGAGCACGCTCAACGCCGTGATGATCCCGTTCGCCCGCGGCTCGGCAGCCGTCCCCGAGGTGCGGCCCACGGTCGTGGTGCCGGTGGTCATCGCGGAGTGCGAGCTGGTCGCACCCGGCTGCACCTGCTGGGAGCGACCCCGGGACGGACTACCCGGGTTTCGCGGGTTCCGCGGCGCGTAGGGGGAGGTCACCGCTCCATCCCACCACATGCGAGCCCCGGCGGGCGGGTGCCGTGCGCTACCGTGTCCATCTCCCATCGACTGCCCGAGGAAGCCGCACGGACGATCCCGTCGAGAACCACCTTGTCCGCGGGCTGGGTGGGGCTCCGCCGTCCGAGCTTCCGCCCGTCGGGCAGGTTCGGCTGCAGGCGTTCGACCTGCCGGACATCGGTGCCTTCGCGGTTGCCACCAACGGACTGGTCCGTCAGAGCGTGACCGCGATGCACCCCACCGAGCTGGTGTGCTTTCGTGCGGGCCCCATCAGGGAGGCGCCGCGAAGGTTCTCGTCGAGGCGACCGTGAGCCCGGCCACGGCCTCGGGTGCGCAGCTCGTCCTCGGCTCCCTCCCGAAGAATGCGACCCCGCTCCTGGCGCGGACGCAGATCCACGCTCGAGCATCTCGTTGAGATCGTCAGGGTCGAGTGATGTCCGCCGCTCTCGCCTCGGGAAGCCCGACCTGCCGTGCAACGCATGTCTTCGCGATGGCAATGTCGGTGGTTCCGATAAGAATGGGTCCGTGAACGCCCGAGCGAAGTCGACGCTGCCCGAGGATGTGAGATGCGAGTCCCCCGACGCGCGCGCCCGATGGGAAGCGCTCGCCGAGCAGATCCGCGACCACCAGTTCGCCTACTACGTCCGCGACGCCCCCACGGTCGCCGACGGCGAGTACGACGCGCTTCTGCGCGAGCTCGAGGCGATCGAGGACGCCCACCCCGAGCTGCGCGGTCCGGACTCACCCTCCCAGATGGTCGGCGGCATGTTCTCCACCGAGTTCGGTGCGGTGGACCACGTGGAGCGGATGCTGTCCCTGGACAACGCGTTCTCGAAGGAGCAGCTCAGCGCCTGGGCCGAGCGGGTGCACCGCGAGATCGGCGACGCGAGCGTGCACTACCTGTGCGAGCTCAAGATCGACGGCCTGGCGATCTCGCTGGTCTACGAGAACGGCCGCCTCGTCCGGGGTGTCACCCGGGGTGACGGGCGAACCGGTGAGGACGTGACGCTCAACGTCCGCACGATCGCGACCATCCCGTGGTCACTTGACGGGCCTCCGGCCGAGCTGCCGGAGCTCATCGAGGTCCGAGGCGAGGTCTTCCTCCCGGTGGAGGACTTCGAGACGCTCAACGTCGGCCAGGTCGAGGCCGGCAGGTCGCCGTTCGCGAATCCGCGCAACGCCGCCGCCGGGTCGCTGCGGCAGAAGGACCCGCGGGTGACGGCGTCGCGTGCGCTGCGGATGTACGCCCACGGCATCGGGGCGCTGCGCTGGGGGAACGGCGGCTCCGGGCCGCAACGTCAGTCCGAGGTGTACGAGCTGCTGGCCTCGTGGGGCATCCCGGTCTCGGGCCACAACAGGATCGTCACGGGGCTCGACGGCGTGCGGGAGATGATCACGTACTACGGCGAGCACCGGCACGACGTCGAGCACGAGATCGACGGCATCGTGATCAAGGTCGACGAGGTCTCCCTGCAGCGCCGGCTCGGCACCACGTCGCGGGCCCCTCGCTGGGCGATCGCCTACAAGTACCCGCCCGAGGAGGTCAACACGAAGCTCCTCGCCATCCGGGTCAACGTCGGCCGCACCGGCCGCGTGACGCCCTACGGCGTCATGGAGCCGGTCCTCGTGGCGGGCTCCATCGTCGAGATGGCAACCCTGCACAACGCGAGCGAGGTCAAGCGCAAGGGTGTGCTCATCGGGGACACCGTCGTGCTCCGCAAGGCCGGGGACGTCATCCCCGAGATCCTCGGGCCGGTGGTCGACCTGCGGACCGGGGACGAGACCGAGTTCGTGATGCCGACGCACTGCCCGTCCTGCGGCACGGAGCTAGCCCCGGCGAAGGAGGGCGACGTCGACATCCGCTGCCCGAACGCCCGGACCTGCCCGTCTCAGCTGCGGGAGCGGCTCTTCGCCCTCGCCTCCCGGGGCGGGCTCGACATCGAGGTGCTCGGCTGGGAGGCGGCGATCGCCCTCGTCGACCCCGAGCACGGGCGCCCGGCCGACGCCGAGGAGACGCCGCGGACCCCGGTGCTGGGAGGCGAGGCGGGCCTCTTCGACCTGCGCCCCGAGGACCTCGCCGACGTCCGTGTGTGGCGGCAGAGGAAGGTCAAGGGCGCGTACACCGGCCAGTGGGAACACGTGCTCTACTTCTGGACCAAGCCCGGGCCCGACCTGACCAAGAAGCCCTCGAAGCCGACGGCCACCACCGAGAAGCTGTTCTCCGAGCTCGAGCACGCGAAGGCCCGGCCGCTCTGGCGGATCCTCGTGGCCCTGTCGATCCGGCACGTCGGGCCGACGGCGGCGCGCGCGCTGGCCACGCGCTTCGGGTCGCTGGAGGCCGTCATGTCGGCGAGCACCGAGGAGCTCGGCGCCGTGGAGGGAGTCGGCCCCACGATCGCCGAGGCGGTCACCGAGTGGTTCGAGGTCGACTGGCACCGCGACATCGTTCAGCGATGGCGGGCCGCCGGCGTCCGGCTGGAGGACGAGTGGGACGCGTCGATCGAACGGACCCTCGAGGGGCTCACCGTTGCGGTCACCGGTTCGCTGGAGAACTTCTCCCGTGACGGTGCGAAGGAGGCGATCATCGCCCGGGGCGGAAAGGCGTCCGGCTCGGTGTCGAAGAAGACGGACTTCGTCGTCGTCGGACCTGGCGCCGGGTCGAAGGAGGACAAGGCGCGAGAGCTCGGCCGGCCGATCCTGGACGAGACGGCATTCGAGAGGCTCCTCGCCGGCGGGCCGGACGCCGTCGCCGAGGCGACCGGGTAGGGCCGCTGCTGCCGTGGAGCGACTGGGCCGGGCCAGGACGCGGCCGTCAGGACGTGGCGCCGGTGATCTGCTCCATCCGTGCCCGGATGATTCGCTCGAGCAGCTCGTCGGGGATCGGGTGGTCCGATGTGAACCGGATCGTGCCCCGCGAGATGGAGTAGCCGTCCAGGTCCTCCCGTACCGTGTCGATCACGGCCGAGCTGAAGGGGTAGATCGCGAGGTGGTGCTGCGTCGAGGCCATGCTGAGCAACGGGCGACCCTGCCAGAGCATGGCCGGCATGGCCGTAGCTGCGCCCGGGCACCGCGTCGGGTGCGATGCGCAGGGTGAGGTCGCGGATCCGCTCGAGCTCGTGCCGCGGCCCGTCGGGAAGGCTCTGCAGATACTCGTCCAGCCCGCTCACGGAAGCATTCTGCGCCCGCCTGCGGGCTGCGGGCCCAGCGGCGTCGTCCGCACCGCCGGGGGTAAGCGCTCGTTCGCCGGCCTGCCGTCCGACGCATACTGGATCCCATGATCAGTGACGCACTCGCCCGTGACCTCCGCGACGCCGGACTGCGCTGGGACGCGGCGCCCGGGGACCGGTTCCGGATCGAGGCCGACGCGCTCTCGGACGAGGTCTTCACGCTCTCGGAGATGACCATCGAGGCGCACGCCTTCCCGACCGGCACTGTGCTCGGCTTCAACGGCACCACCGAGTGGGCGCTGGACTCGGTGCCGCAGGAGGAGGCGCTCTGGCTGCCCCGTGAGGACCAGCTGCGCGATCTGCTCGGCCGCACGTTCCGGTCGCTGGGTCGGGGAGAGGACGGCTACGAGGTGCGAACGGGCGACGGCGAGAGCGAGGACGCTGTGTTCACAGCGACGGAGCCGGCCGATGCGTACGCGAAGGCGGTGCTGGACCTCATTCACCACGCGGTGGATGAGTAGGTCGCGGTCCGCTCATATCCCGGCCACCGTGGAAGGCCATCGGCTTGCGCCCCGGATGACGGGAAGTGACGCACCGATCACCGATCGGCGGATGACGGAATGATCCGGGCGCCACGCGCGTCGCTGTCTCGGCGGACAGGAAAACCATGCAGTCGAGGCGCTCCTTGAGTTCATCCGAACCGGCGACAGCGGGGAAGGACGACTCCTGCCGTCCGCCCAACCCGTCATTCGCGAAAAGGGCTATCCATCTAACTCAGGGAGCGACCTCGTCTTCCGGTGCTGGCTTGGGCTGACGCCAGGGGCGTCCCGGTGGTGGGAG
>JAENWO010000306.1 GCA_016649925.1 Actinomycetales bacterium | reverse complement strand
CCACGGACAACACCGGACGCACCCAGGAGAACCCGCCATTCTGATCCGCAGCGCCACCCCACCAACCCCGCAGCGCCGGGCTCAAGGCGTCAGACCAGGGAGTCCTTCCAGGCGGTGTGCAGTGCGGCGAAGCGGCCCTGGCCGGCGATCAGGTCGTCGGGTGTGCCGTCCTCGACCACGCTGCCCTCGCTCATCACGAGTACCCGGTCGGCGATCGCGACGGTCGAGAGGCGATGGGCGATGATCAGCGCCGTGCGGTCGGCGAGCAGTGTCTGCAGCCCCCGCTGGACCAGCCGCTCCCCCGGGATGTCCAGCGAGCTGGTCGCCTCATCGAGGATGAGGACGGCCGGGTCAGCGAGGAACGCTCGGGCGAAGGAGATGAGCTGCCGCTGACCGGCGGACACTCGACCACCGCGCTTGTTCACATCGGTGTCGTATCCGTCAGGGAGCGCGAGGATGAAGTCGTGCGCGCCCACCGCGCGGGCCGCGGCCTCAACCTCGGGGTCGGTGGCCTCGGGCTTGGCCAGCGCGATGTTGTCGCGCACGGAACCGCTGAACAGGTAGGCCTCCTGCGTCACCATGACCACGGCTCGGCGCAGGTCTCGGGAAGAGAGATCACGCAGGTCCACGCCGTCGAGCGTGATCGCCCCGGAACCGACGTCGTAGAACCGGGTGATGAGCTTGGCCAGCGTCGACTTGCCGGCACCGGTCCGTCCCACGAGCGCGACCGTCTGGCCCGCGGGGACGTCGAGGTCGAACTCGGGCAGGACGGCCGTGCCCGTGCCGTACCCGAACACCACCTGCTCGAAGCGCAGCGCCCCGGCAGCATGCGGCAACGCCACGGGCTCCGGTGCCTCGACGACGGTGGGCACCTCCTC
Organism: Actinomycetales bacterium; assembly: GCA_016649925.1. Lineage (GTDB taxonomy): Bacteria > Actinomycetota > Actinomycetes > Actinomycetales > Beutenbergiaceae > JAENWO01. The sequence continues at coordinate 3,194 of JAENWO010000306.1, read as the reverse complement.
GAGCAGACCGGAGATCTTCTCCAGGGCCGCGGCGGCGGACTGGAAGGCGTTGTAGAACATCGCCATCTGGGTGACCGGCTGGAAGAACCGCTTCGTGTAGAGCAGCGTGGCGATGAGGACGCCGACCTCCAAACCGCCGTCGAGCACGCGGAACCCGCCGATCGCCAGGGCCGCCGCCACCGTGAGGTTGCCGGTGAGCTGTAGCGCCGGGTCGTAGATGCCGTTCAACCCCATGGTGCGGGCGTTGTTCTGCCGGTACTCCTCGGTGAACCCGGCGTAGGTGTCGTTGTTCGCACCCTCGCGCCGGAACGCCTGCACCGCACGGATGCCGGTCATCGTCTCGACGAAGTTCACGATGAGCCGGGCCGAGGCCACCCGGGACGCCCGGTAGAGCGCCTGGGACCGCTTCTGGAACCACCGGGTGATGAGCCACACCGGCCCGACGGCGATGGCCAGCACGAGCCCGGCGCGCCAGTCCAGCACGAAGAGGGAGATCCCGGTGAAGGCCATGAAGAGCAACCCGGAGGCGAGTGACGTGATGCCGGAATCCAGCAGCTCGCGCAGCGCCTCGAGGTCGGAGGTCTGCCGGGCGATGATCCGTCCCGAGGTGTAGGACTCGTGGAACTCCAGGCTCAGCCGCTGGGTCTGGCGGAACACCCGCTGGCGCAGGGCCAGCAGGATCGCCTGGCTCACGCGGGCGGCCATCCGGATATAGGCCGCGGTGCACGAACCGGCGACGACGGCGGCGAGGACGTACCCGCCGCCGATCACACCGGCCGGCAACCATCGGCCGTCCTGTGCCGCCGGCAGGCCACGGTCGATGGCCAGGGCGATCAGCGCGGGCCCCGCGACGCGAGCCGCCTGGGCCACGACGACCAGTACCACCGTGAGGATGAACGTCGTCCGCTCGGGGCGGAGCAGCTCCCCGAGGAGCCGCAGGGATCGCTTGCGCACGGCGGCGCTCCGCGTACGGTCGAGCTCGCTGTTCTCCTCGTCCTGCACGCCGACGGGAACCATGGCGACGACATCTGCCCGGCCCGCCCTCACGAGAGCACCTTCCCGGCCCGTTCGTACTCCTCGTCCTCGAGGAGGCTCGAGATCACGAAGCGGTAGTGCGGATGGGAGGCGAGCAGCTCGGAGTGGGTGCCGACGCCGGTGACGCGACCGTCCTGCAGCACGGCCACCCGGTCGGCGAGAGCGACTGTTGAGGGCCGGTGCGCGACGATCAACGTGGTCATCCTCGCGAGCTCTCTCCGCAGTTCGGCGGTGACGGCCTCCTCGGTGGTCACGTCCAACGCGGAGAGCGGGTCGTCCAGGACCAGCACGCTGGGGCGAGCCGCTACCGCACGGGCCAGGGCGAGCCGCTGCCGCTGTCCACCGGACAGGCTCATACCCTCCTCGCCGATCGTGGTCTCCACGCCGTGCGGCAGGTCGTAGGCGAAGTGTGCCTGGGCGATGGTGAGGGCACGGCGCAAATCGGCCTCGCCGTCATGCCCCGCGGGCGCGCCGAACAGGACGTTCTCACGCACCGAGGCGGAGAACAGCGTCGCGTCCTCGAACGCGATCGCGACGAGGCTCCGCAGGTCGGAACGCGCCATGTCACGGACATCCACGCCGTCGATCCGCACGGCGCCGCCCGTGACGTCGTAGAGGCGTGGAACGAGGGCGGCCATCGTCGTCTTGCCCGAACCGGTCAACCCGACCAGCGCCATCGTCTCTCCCGGCCGGATCAGCAGGTCCACACCGCAGAGCACCTCCTCACGGGGTGGCTCAGCGGGGACCGTCGTCTCGGGGGCCGCGTAGTTCAGGGGCGGCGCGTCGGCGTAGTGGAACCGCACGCCGTCGAAGGCCACCTCGCCGCGCGGGCTGGTGACCCGGACCGGGTCCGCCGGGTCGGCGACCGTGTTCGGCGCGTCCTTGACCTCGAAGTACCGGTCCACGGCCGTCTTCGCGTAGAGCGTGATCGACAGCAGCTGGCCGAGCTGCTCCACGGGCCCGTTCACGACGGCGGCCGTGGCGAAGAACGCGACCAGTGCGCCCACGCTGACCGAACCCTGCGTGGCCAGCCACACCCCCCACAGGACGCACCCGCCGAGCACTATCTCGGGGATCGTGGTGATCGCGAACGAGAAGGCGGAGAGCGCGCGCGCCTTGCCGATCTCGGTACGGCGCAGCTCGTCGGCCTGCACCGAGAAGCTGCGGTAGGCCTCCCCACCGCGGCCGAACGCCTTGAGCACCCGGATTCCGTGGACCGACTCCTCCACCGTGGTCGCGAGGTCGCCGGCCTGGTCCTGGCTGAGCCGCGAGATGCTGCGGAATCGGCGGGAGAAGCGGAAGCTGAGGAACACCACCGGGACCGCTCCGCCCAGGTAGGCCAGGCCGAGGGGTCCGCCCATCCGCACCATCAGGGCCACCCCGACAGCGACGGTGGTCACGTTCACGACGAGCATGACGATGCCGAACGACATCCATCGGCGCAGCACGCCCAGGTCGGTCATGGAGCGAGAGAGGAGCTGTCCGCCGGACCACCGGTCGTGGAACGCGACCGGCAAGTCCTGCAGGTGCTCGAACAGCGCAAGACGCATGCTCGCCTCGACGCGTGTGCCCGGCACGAGGATGAACGCGCGCCGCGCGGCCACCAGGCACGCCTCCAGCACGCCCAGGCAGAGCACGAACAGCACGGCACGCCAGAGCCCGGAGCGATCGCCCGCGTCTGCGGCGCCGAGCAGCGGCCCGTTGACGGCGTACTCCAGCACCTGCGGGATCGCCAACGCGCAGAGGCTCGCGCCGAGCGCACAGAACATCCCGGCGATCAGGCGCGGCAGGGCCGGACGCAGGAAGGGGTAGACGCGGGCGAGCGTGGCGATCGTCGGGGTGTCGGAGCCGGTCCGCGGGGAGGCGGACCTCACGACTGCGGACCGGGGCATGGGGCTTGCGTCGACGGCATTGGGGTGTCCTGGACCTCCGGGACCCGGCTCGGTGGGAATCGCATTCCGGACGGGCGGCCGGGAACACGGTCCGAATGCGGTGGGATCGGTCCAGGATACTCGCGACGTCAGGCGGCGCACTACCGCACGGCGAGACTCAGACCTCCTCAAGTAGGTGGTGGTCGTGCCCTGTGAGCAGGGCTTTTTCTTTGGGTTCGTACGCCGGAAAGTCCATAAGATGTGTTAGAATGTGGGTATGGATCAGAT
>JAENWO010000030.1 GCA_016649925.1 Actinomycetales bacterium | reverse complement strand
CCTCACGTGACGAAGACGACGCGAAGGAGACAGTGATGGATGCGTGGGGACGACGCCGGAGAGTGCAGGTGGGCGCCATCATCGGGATCGCGGGCCTGCTGCTCACGACGGCCTGCAACGTGGACGTGCAACCGAACAACAGCGACGGCACTGCCGGCACGGGTACGTCGATGCTGATCGCGGCCGACAACGGATCGCCCACCTTCGACCGCAACTTCAACCCGTTCTCCCCGGGGAAGCGCAACACCGCGACGATCATCTACGAACCGTTATACGTGGTGAACACGCTCGACGGCGCGGAGACCCCCTTTCTCGCCAGCGGCAAGCAGCAGCCCGACCCGAGCACCGTGATCTTCGAGATCCGCGAGGGCGTCACGTGGTCCGACGGCGAGCCCTTCACGCCCGACGACGTCGTCTTCACCTTCAACCTGCTCAAGGAGTTCCCAGCCCTCGACACCGCGGGCGTGTCGAACCTGATCGACTCGATCGAGGTGGACGGGCAGAACGTCGTGCTCCACCTCGCCGCCGAGGACGTGCCGGCCGCGCAGATCCTCCAGAAGACCCTCATCGTGCCCGAGCACCTGTGGGCCGACGTCGCGGACCCGATCACGTACACCGACGAGAACCCGGTGGGAACCGGCCCGTACACACTCGGCGAGTTCGGGCCGAACGAGTACACGCTCGTGCGGAACGAGTCCTACTGGAACGTGGACGCCGTGGCCGTGCAGGAGCTGATCCTGCCCGCCGCCAACACGCAGCTGGATGTGGTGAACAACGGCTACGACTGGGCGTACGCGTTCATGTCCGACGTCGACAACACCTGGGTGGCCGCGGGGGAGGGCAACACGTACTGGTTCCCGCCGGGCGGCACCATCGCGCTCTTCCCGAACCTGACGAAGGCACCGTTCGACGACGTGAACTTCCGGCTCGCCCTGTCCTATGCACTCGACCGGAGCCGCATCGCCGACGTCGCCGAGCAGGGCTACGTCGACGCGGCCGGGATGTCGGGTCTGCTCCTGCCCAACCAGGAGGCCTGGCTCAACCCCGACCTGCCTGACGGCGGCGCTGTCGCGCAGAGCACCGACCAGGCGCTGACCTACTTCGAGCAGGCCGGCTACACGATGTCCGGCGACCAGCTCGTCGACGCGGACGGCCAGCAGCTGACCCTGACGCTGACCACCCCGAACGGGTGGACGGACTGGCTGCAGGGTGCCACCGAGGTGCAGCGTCAGCTCGGTGCCATGGGCATCGCCCTCACGCTCAACCAGCCCCAGCCGGCTGCCTACCAGCAGGAGCTTCAGAACGGGAACTTCGAGCTGTCGATGGGCTCGTTCGGCGGCAGCGGCTCCATCTACGAGGACTTCAACAACCTCCTCTCGAGTGCGTTCCTCGCACCGGTCGGCACCACCACCACCGCGAACTTCCAGCGGTTCTCCGACCCGGCCGCCGACGCTCTGCTCGCCGAGCTGCGCGTCACCCTCGACGAGGGCCGTCAGCAGGAGATCGCCCACGAGCTGCAGAGCATCGTCTTCGAGCAGGCGCCGGTGATCTCGATGTTCTACGGCGGGTTGTGGGGGCTGTTCAGCGACAAGAACTTCACCGGCTGGCCCAGTGCGGACGATCCCTACGCCACGCCGGCGACCTGGGGCTCCAACCCGTTGCTCGTGCTCACCAACCTGGAGCCGGCCTCCTAGCCCGACGTCGCCGGTGGGGCGTGGGACGTTCTCCTCCCCGCCCCACCGGGTGTCCCCGTCGGTCAGAAGATGAGGTCGGTGGTCCCGTGAAGTACGTCCTACGCAAGACCGGGTTGCTGCTGCTCACGCTGTGGGCGGCCGTGACCCTGAACTTCTTCCTACCCCGCATGATGCCGGGTTCCCCCACGGATGCAGCACTGGCCCGACTGGCCCAGAACGGACCGGTCAGCCCGGCCACGCGTGCCGCCATCGAGGCCCAGCTGGGTGTCCCCACCGGAAACATCTGGGACCAGTACATGCAGTACCTGCAGAACGTCCTCACGCTCGACTTCGGCGTCTCCTACACGTTCTTCCCGCAGTCCGTCGCCCAGCTCGTCCTGGGCGCGCTGCCGTGGACCATCGTGATGGTCGGCCTGGTGACGATCATCGCGTTCATCATCGGCACCCTGCTCGGCGTCCTGGCGGCGTGGAGGCGCGGCACGTTCCTGGACACGCTGCCCACCCTGACGGGGACGTTCACCTCGGCCTTCCCGTACTTCTGGACGGCCTTGCTGCTGCTCTTCTTCGCGGGGTACGTCCTGCGCTGGTTCCCCACGTCGGGCGCCTACTCACCGCGTGCCGCTCCGGAGCTGAGCCTCGCCTTCGTCGGCGACGCCGCCTACCACGCAGTCCTGCCGGCACTGACGATCCTGATCACCTCCCTCGGCGGCTGGATCCTCGGGATGCGGAACACGATGATCAACACCCTCGGTGAGGACTACGTCACCTTCGCCGAGGCGAACGGGCTCCGCTCTCGCACCGTCGCGCTCCGGTACGCGGCGCGCAACGCGATCCTGCCCAACCTCACCGGCTTCGGCCTGGCGCTCGGTGGAGTCGTCGGTGGTTCCCTCCTGGTGGAACGCGTCTTCAGCTACCCCGGGGTGGGATACCTGCTCTACAACGCGGTGACGAACCAGGACTTCCCGCTGATGCAGGCCCTCTTCCTGATGATCACGGTGAGCGTGCTCCTGGCGAACTTCATCGTGGACATCCTGTACGGCTTCCTGGACCCGAGGACACGGCGATGACCGAGAAGATCACCACCGAGGCCGAACCCGGCCAGAGGCCCGACGCCCCACCCGTGCGCACTGCGGCGCCGGCCCCTCCGTGGACCGTTCTCGTGCGCGGAGCCGCCACCGTCTGGTCCGTGCCCAAGGCGCGCTTCGGCGTCGTCCTCCTCGCGATCTTCGTGATCCTGGCCGTCTTCGCGCCGTTGATCGCTCCCTACCTGCCCACGGACAACAGCTTCGGACGCAGTCTGCCCGGCAGTGCGGCGCACTTGTTCGGGACCACCGCGGCCGGGGAGGACGTCCTCTCGCAGGTCATCTGGGGTGCGCGCATCTCGGTGCTGGTCGGCATGGTCGCGGGCCTCCTCTCCACGCTGATCGCAGTGCTGATCGGGATGTCGTGGGGCTACACGCGCGGCTTCCTGGCCGACGTCATCAACTTCGTCGTCAACCTGTTCCTGGTCATTCCCGGGCTGCCGCTGATGATCGTGCTCGCCGCCTACCTGCAGGGCGGGGGACTGACGATGATCATCTTCGTCGTCGTCGTCACCGGCTGGGCCTGGGGCGCCCGCGTGCTCCGCTCGCAGACCCAGTCCCTGCGCGGCCGCGACTTCATCACCGCGGCGCAGTTCAGCGGGGAGAGCTCCTTCCGGATCGTCTTCCGGGAGATCCTGCCGAACATGACCTCGCTGATCGCGGGCAGCTTCTTCGGAGCAGCGACCGCGGCGATCCTCGCGGAGTCCGGGTTGTCCTTCCTCGGCCTCGGCGGCGCGGGCTCCGTCAGCTGGGGAACCATGCTCTTCTGGGCGCAGAACTCCAACGCGATCCTCACCGGCCAGTGGGTGCTGCTGTTCGCACCCGGCCTGTGCATCGCCCTGCTGGCCACCTCGCTCACGCTCATCAACTTCGGCGTCGACGGGCTGTCCAACCCGCGACTGAGGGAAGGAAAGGGCCGATGACCCTCCTCGACGTGCAGGATTTGTCGATCGTCTACGAGCCCAGGGGCTCCGAAGCTGTCCCGGCGGTGAAGCACGCGAACTTCTCCCTCGAGCAGGGGGAGTTCGTCGGGCTGGTCGGGGAGTCCGGTTCCGGCAAGTCCACCCTCGGCTTCGCCATCACCCGGCTCGCGAAGCCTCCGGCCCGGATCTCTAAGGGCCGGATCATCTTCGACGGCAAGGACATCGCGGAGATGGAGGACGAGGACCTGCGTCGGCAGCGACGGGGCGGGTTCGCCATGGTCCTGCAGTCCGGGATGAATTCGCTCAACCCGGTGCGCACGGTGGGCAACCACTTCGCGGACATCTTCGCCGCCCATGACCATGTGCTGCGGTCTCGGCGCAAGGCTCGCGCCAAGGAGATGGTGGACAAGGTCAAGCTCCCCGCCGCGGTGCTCGACAGGTTCCCGGGTGAGCTCTCCGGCGGGATGCGCCAGCGCGTGTCCATCGCCCTCGCCCTCTCGCTCGAACCGAAGCTGATGGTCTTCGACGAGCCGACGACGGCGCTGGACGTCCTCGTCCAGCGCGCCGTGATGGAGACCATCCGGGACCTGCAGCGCGAGGAGAGCTTCACCGCCGTCCTCGTCAGCCACGACCTCGGGGTGGTGCTCGAGTCGACCAAGCGGGTGCTCGTGATGAGCGAGGGCGTGATCGTCGAGGACGGTCCGTCGAGCCAGATCCTCAACAACCCGCAGGCGGAGTACACCCAGATGCTGCTCAGCCACTACGCCGACCCCCGAGCGGAGGTCGTCGAGCTCCCCGGCCTCGAGGTGCGAGGCTCGCAGATCACGACGTCCACGCGCTCCGGTGGACTGACCGGCAGCATCTCCACCGACCGTCGTGAGCGCAAGGCGCACGACCCGATCGTGCTGACCCGCGTCAGCAAGATCTACCCGCCGCCGCGTCGCGGCGAGGACCCGGTGACCGCCGTCGACGACGTCTCCTTCGTCCTCGAACCGGGGCAGTCCATGGCGTTGGTGGGAGCGAGCGGATCGGGCAAGAGCACGATCGCGAAGCTCATCACCGGTGTGGAACGGCCGACGAGCGGCACGGTGACGTTCGGTTCGCTCGATGTCGGCACGCTGCACCGGAGCGGACTTCGCCGGTTGCGCCAGGACGTGCAGATGGTGTTCCAGGACCCGTACTCGGCGCTCAACCCGCTGCACAGCGTGGAGTACACGCTGATGCGCCCGGTGGTGAACAGCGGTGAGCTGCGCGGTACGGCGGCGAGGACCCGCGTCCTCGAGCTGCTCGAGATCGTGGGCCTGACCCCGGTCGAGCAGTTCGCCGCGAAGCTGCCCCATCAGATCTCCGGAGGAGAGCGCCAACGCGTCGTGATCGCCCGGGCTCTCGCCTGCAACCCGCAGGTGATCATCGCCGACGAACCGGCGTCCATGCTCGACGTCTCCCTGCGGGCCGGTGTGCTCGCGCTGCTCGAGGACCTGCGCCAACAGTGGGGGGTGAGCATGCTCTTCATCACCCACGACCTGCTCTCCGCGCGCGTGGTCACCGACCAGATCATGGTGCTGAACGGAGGCCGCGTCGTGGAGCAGGGTGACACCGCCCAGGTGCTGCGATTCCCGGAGGACCCGTACACCATCGAGCTGCTCGATGCGGTTCCCCAGCCCGCCCGGGCCGGACCGGCGGAGGAGATCGCATGACCCACGTGACCCACGAGACCTCGAACCGCGCCGCCACGCACCGTGGGGGCGCCGTGCTGGCCTTCCCCGACGGGTTCCGGTGGGGAGCGGCGACGGCGGCCCACCAGACCGAGGGCAACAACATCAACAACGACTGGTGGCCTCGCGAGCACGCTGCGGGGACAACGATCGTCGAACCCAGCGGCGACGCGTGCGACAGCTACCACCGCTACCGCGAGGACATGGAGCTGCTCGCCGGCTTCGGCCTGAACACCTACCGCTTCTCGGTCGAGTGGAGCCGGATCGAACCGGAGGAGGGCTTCGTCTCCCGCGCCGAGATCGACCACTACCGGCGCATGGTTGAGGCGTGCCACGCGCTCGGGCTGGACCCGATGGTGACGCTCATGCACTTCACCGTGCCCAGGTGGTTCGCCGATGACGGCGGCTGGCGCTCGCCGAAAGCCGTGGACCGGTTCCGCCGGTTCACCGAGATCGCGCTGCCGATCGTGTCCGACGGCGTGGACTGGGTCTGCACCATCAACGAGCCGAACATCGCGGCCATGATCGCGGGTGGGGAGGACCCCGCGAACCTCGTCGCCTACGGCTTGCCCGAACCGGACCTGTTGGTGGCCGACGCGCTCCTCGCCAGCCACCGCGCCAGCCGCGAGGTGCTGGGCGAGCACACCCGTGTCAGGTCCGGCTGGACGGTGGCCACGCAGGCGTTCCAGCCCGAACCCGGCTGCGAGGACGTCGCCCGGGAGTACGGCCACCAGCGCGACGACTGGTACCTCGAGGCCGTCCGGGGCGACGACTGGGTGGGCGTGCAGGCGTACACCAGGACGATCATCGGACCCCACGGCCCGCGCCAGGTCCCCGATGGCGTCGAGACCAGCCTGACCGGGTGGGAGTACTTCCCGGCCGCGCTCGGGATCGGGGTGCGCTCGGCCTGGGAGCTGACCGACGGCGTCCCGATCTTCGTCACCGAGAACGGCATCGCGACGCGGGACGACGCCCGCCGGATCGACTACACCGAGGGAGCGCTCGCAGGCCTGCATGCCGCGATCACCGACGGCGTCGAGGTGGCCGGCTACCTGCACTGGAGCGCCCTGGACAACTATGAGTGGGCCAGCGGTTTCCGACCGACCTTCGGCCTGATCGCCGTCGACCGGGAGACGTTCCGGCGCACGCCCAAACCCAGTGCCTACTGGTTGGGGGAGGTGGCCCGGGTCAACGCACTGACCCTCCGCTGAGACATCCGGAGTCTGGCTCGCAAGACCTCGAAGGAGAAACATCCCATGAGAAGACACGTCCTCGCCGTTGCCACCGGCGCGCTCCTCGCCCTGGCTGCTCCCGCGGTTGTGGCTGCTCCCGTGGTTGTGGCTGCTCCCGTGACCGCCGGACCGGCTGACGCCTCCGGCTCGCAGTCCGACAGGCTCGACCGATCCGATCGCGTCCTGGTCGATCGCTGGGCGGCGGACACCTGGACCTCGATGGTCGCGATGGTCGACGAGGACTCCGGTCTGCCCGCCGACAACATCGAGGGCAACCTCGCGCCGACCACCCGCTCTGGGTACACGTCCCCGACCAACATCGGCGCGTACCTGTGGAGCACCGTCGCAGCACGCGACATCGGGCTGATCTCCCGGAGGGAGGCGCGCGACCGGCTCAGCCAGACCCTGACCACGCTGTCCACGATGGAGCGCCACGAGCCGAGCGGCATGTTCTACAACTGGTACGACGAGACCAGCGGGGAGAAGCTCACCGTGTTCCCCGGCAGCGGCGAGGTGATCAACCCGTTCGTCTCCACCGTGGACAACGGCTGGTTCGCCGCCGCGCTCATGGTGGTCCGCTCCGCCGAGCCGCGGCTGGCCGACGAGGCGCAGGCGTTGTTGGACCCGATGAACTTCGCGTACTTCCATAACACGCAGGCGCGCGGGGGTGACCTGCCCGGCTGGAACCGTGGCGGGTTCTGGGTCGAGGAGCCGCCGGGCTGCTCGGTGCCGGGGAACTACGGGGACCCTGCGGGCGAACCCGTGTATTACACGTGCCATCACTACGACCTGCTGAATTCCGAGACGCGCATCGCCGTGTATGTGGGCATAGCGCTCGGGCAGATCCCGCGCGAGGCGTACTACTCGCTGTGGCGCACGTTCCCGGACACGTGCGACTGGTCCTGGGCCGAGCAGCAGCCCACTGGTGAGACGAGGAGCTATCTGGGGATCGACGTCTACGAGGGTGCCTACGCCTACGACGACATGCGCATCGTGCCCACGTGGGGTGGCGCGATGTTCGAGGAGCTGATGCCGGACCTGTTCGTCCCGGAGGCGCAGTGGGCGCCGAACAGCTGGGGCGAGAACCACCCGCTCGCCGTGCAGGCGCACATCGAGCACGGCCTCGTGGAGGCGGGCTACGGGTACTGGGGCTTCTCCCCGGCGTCCAACCCGTTCGGCGGCTACAACGCCTACGGTGTGGACGCGATCGGGATGCAGTCCGACGGGTACTACTCCGACGCGGAGGGCACGAACTACGACGCCGGTTTCGACGGCTGCCGTCCGGCGACGAACCCGACGCCGGACTACGGGGACGGCATCGTGACGCCCCACGCCTCGTTCCTCGCCATGGCCTACGCCCCGCAGGCCTCGGTCGACAACCTGTCGCGGATCGAGACCGAGCTGGGAGCCTACGGACCCGGCGGCTTCTACGACTCCGTCGCCGTCAGCGGCACGGCGGCGCAGCGCTACCTGTCCCTGGACCAGGGGATGATCATGGGTGCGATCGGCAACATCCTCGGCCATGACGCCCTGCGCAGGTACTTCGTCCGCGGCGAGGTGCAACACGTGATCCGCCCCCTGATCCGGATGGAGCGGTTCTCGGCCGGCACCGGCTGAGGTCGCAGCTACGCCCTGCTGCCCACCGCGGCGCGTGGTGGGTAGGGTGGCTGGATGAGGGATCCCTGGACCGGCTCGCTCAGAACCAGGCTCCGGGCGCTGCCCGTCTTCATCGGCGCCTCGCCGGTGCTCGAGCCCGCCGCCGCGCCCGAGGGTCCCACCGAGCTGTTCCTGGGTTGGCTGGACGACGCGATCGCGGCCGGACTCCCCGCGCCGCACGCGATGACGCTCTCGACGGCGGACCACACCGGTCGCGTGAGCGCCCGCACCCTGATCCTGCGGGACGTCGACGGCGCGGGCTGGCACTTCGCCACGGCCGCCACCAGCCCCAAGGGCCGGGACCTCGCGGGTAACCCGAACGCTGCGCTCACGTTCTTCTGGCCCGGGCTCGGCCGGCAGGTCCGGCTGACCGGGTCGGTGAGCGACCTGGGCACGGAGTGCGGGGCCCAGGATTTCCGGGAGCGAGGGGAGGGCTCCCGGGCGGCGACCCTCGTCGGCCACCAGAGCGAGCCGCTGTCATCGCGCGAGGTGTACTGGGCCGCCTTCGCCACCTCACTCGCCCTGGTCCGCGCCGATGCTGACCTCGTCCCGCGGTCCTGGAGCCGCTACGCCCTCGCGCCCGACACCGTCGAGTTCTGGCAGGCGTCCACCGACAAGGGACAGACCCGGTTGCTCTACCGCGCCGAGGACGACCATTGGGAGAAGGGACTGCTGTGGCCATGAACGCGAACGAGGACAGCACGGACGTGCAGGAGCAGATGCTGGTGGCGGAGGCGGTGCGCGACTCGGCGGCCGCGCTCGAGAAGGTTCTGGTCGCGGTCGCGGCATTGGACGAGGAGGCCGTCCGGGCGCCGTCACCACTGCCGGACTGGACCCGCGGTCATGTCCTCGCCCACATCGAGGGCGTCGGGAACGCTCACGCGCGTCAGGCCGAGTTCGCCGCCCGCGGCGAGAGGATCCAGGCGTACGACGGTGGGATGTCCGGGCGCAACGCGCGCATCGAGGAGGGCGCGGGTCGCACGGTCGCCGAGCACCAGGTTGCGCTGCAGGCCCTCGCGGCGCGTCTCGCCGACGCGTGGCCAGCCGACGGCGATCCCCGTTGGCAGGGTCGCGTGACGTTTCGCGACGGGACGGTCAGCGACGTGGCTCTGGCCTGGTGGCGGGAGGTGCGGATCCATCTCGTCGATCTCGGCGTCGGAATCGGGCCGGCGAGCTGGTCCGAGGCGTTGTGCGTGCACCTGCTCGACTTCCTCACCTCGCGTCTGCCTGCGGAGGAGGCCATCGAACTGGTGGCCGACGACGGCGAGGTGCGTCGGGCCGTCGGGCCGGACGGCGAGGCGGTGCTGCAGGTGGGCGGCGCGCTGCGCGAGCTGGTCGCCTGGCTGGCCGGCCGGGAGCCGCAAGAGCGGCCGCGCGCGACCGCCTCGGGTGCTCCGGTGGAGCTCCCGACCCTTCGTCCGTGGCCGTCTGCGGAGCGGCGGTGAGCAACGCGCCGACTCCCCACCCGGTCGGGCTCCGGCCCGGCGCCGCGAACCTACCGATCCCTCGTCGATCTGGCTGCTGAGAGCGACCAGATCGACGAGGGATCCGTCGTTCAGGCGAGCCGCTCCCACAGGAACCGGTACGCCAGGGCTGACATGTGCGCCGACTGGGCGTTCGTTGCCGCGCCGCCGTGGCCGCCCTCGATGTTCTCGTAGTACGTCACGTCCTTGCCGGCCTCGAGCATCTGCGCGGCCATCTTCCGGGCGTGCCCGGGGTGCACCCGGTCGTCGCGCGTGGAGGTCGTGAACAGGACCGGCGGGTACTCGGTGCCGGGGTCGAACAGGTGGTACGGGGAGAACGTCCGGATGAACGCCCACTCCTCGGGAACATCCGGGTCGCCGTACTCGGCCATCCAGGAGGCCCCGGCGAGCAGGTGGCTGTAGCGCTTCATGTCCAGCAGGGGCACCTGGACCACGACGGCGCCGAACAGCTCCGGGTAGCGGGTGAGCATGTTGCCCGTGAGCAGGCCGCCGTTCGAGCCGCCCTGCACGCCCAGATGGGCGGCGGACGTGACGCCCCGCTCGATGAGGTCCTTCGCGACGGCGGCCATGTCCTCGTAGGCCCGGTGGCGGTTCTCCTTCAGGGCCAGCTGATGCCACCGCGGGCCGTACTCCCCGCCGCCGCGGATGTTCGCCAGCGCGTACACGCCGCCCTTCTCGAGCCAGGCGCTGCCCAGGGAGCCCGAGTAGGTCGGGGTCAGGGAGATCTCGAACCCGCCGTAGCCGTACAGGAGCGTCGGGGCGGTGCCGTCGAGCGCGAGGTCCTCGGGGCGGACGAGGAAGTACGGGACGCGCGTGCCGTCGTCGGACGTGACGAAGTGCTGCTCGATGACCTTGCCCGAGGCGTCGAAGAACGCCGGCATGGACTTGAGCACCTCGGGCTCCCCACCGACCTCGGCGATCGAGAGCGTGGAGGGCGTGAGGAAGTCGGTGGCGATCAGCCACACGGCGTCGGACGTGCGTGGGTCCACCGCGCCGACGGCCACGGTGCCCACCGTCGGGGCGCCGACGAAGTCGGATCGGCGGAAGACGCCGTCGTCGTCCGGCGTGAGGACCTCGAGGCGGTTCTTCACATCGTCGAGGATGTTGAGCACGAGGTGCGTCCTGGTCCAGCTCGCCCCGGCCAGCGACGAGGTCTCGGTGGGTTGATAGAGCACGTGGAAGTCGCGGTCCCCGGCCAGGAACGCCTCGAAGTTGATCCCGAGGAGCGCGCCGGCGGTGTAGGTGACATCGGCGGGCGTCCAGTCCTCGCGCAGCTCGACGGTGAGCCACTCGCGCTTCACCCCGGCGTTCGCGGAGTTCGGCACCTCGACGCGGACGAGCTCGTCGTCGTCGGTGAGGAGGTAGAGCTCGTCGTTGTAGAACGCGATGCTGCGGCTGACGAAGTCGCGCTCGAAACCGGGCGTGGAGTCGTGGACCGCGGCGATGTACATGTCCTCGGCGGTGCCCTCGTAGACCACCTCTGCCTGCTCGAGCGGGGTGCCCCGGCGCCAGCGCTTGGCGATCCGCGGGTACCCCGAGCTCGTCATCGTGCCCTCGCCGAAGTCGGTGAACACGAACAGCGTGTCCTCGTCGATCCAGGACGTGCCGCCCTTGGACTCCGGCCTGAAGAAGCCGCCGTCGACGAATGACTTTGCGCGCAGGTCGAACTCCCGGGAGACGTCCGCATCCGCGCCGCCGCGGGACAGGTAGACCAGCGCGAGGCGGTATTCCCCGTCCCCGGGCAGCGCGCTCGCCCCGTGCCACACCCAGTTCTCGTCTTCGGCGGCGTTCAGCGCGTCGACGTCGATCACCGGCTCCCATCCGGGGTTCTCGGTGCGGTAGGACTCCAGAGTGGTGCGGCGCCACAGGCCACGCTCGTGCTCGGCGTCCTTCCAGAAGTTGTAGTAGAGGTCGCCGATCTTTGTGACGTCCGGGATCTTCTCGTCGGAGTCCAGGATCGTGCGGATCCCGGAGGCGGTCGCCTCGAACTCCGCAGTGGCCGCGAGGTCCGCGGCCTTCTCCGCGTTCCGGGCGCGCACCCACTCCAGCGAGCGCTCCGCCTCGACGTCCTCGAGCCAGGTGAAGGTGTCCTCGCGCACGCTGTACCTCTCCGTCGGGGATCTGCTGGCGTCACCCTAACGCGGGGGGATCCATCGCACGCCCGGGCGGCCGGGCGGCCGGGCGGGCGGGCAATCCCTCGTCAGGCGAGATCCGCTGCGCCACGGTGGCTCGAGTTCGGGCGGTGGGCCTGGCCGGGTGCGGAGGGTCGATCCGGAGAGTCGTTGCG
This sequence comes from Actinomycetales bacterium, assembly GCA_016649925.1. GTDB lineage: Bacteria > Actinomycetota > Actinomycetes > Actinomycetales > Beutenbergiaceae > JAENWO01. The sequence continues at coordinate 1,439 of JAENWO010000030.1, read as the reverse complement.
GGAGTGCGCTGCTGAGGCCACGATGGACATGTTGCATCCGCAGCGATCACTCAACGAGGAGGACAAGATGGCAACTTCCATCGCCCGTGTCACCACCATCAGCGCACGGTCCGACGTCGGCTTCGACGACGCGGTCAAGGCCGGCGTGGAGCGCGCGGCGCAGACGCTGCGGAACGTCTCCGGCGCCTGGGTCAAGGAGCAGAAGGTGGAGCTCGTGGACGGCAAGGTAACCCAGTACCACGTGGTCCTCGAGGTCACCTTCGTCCTGGAGGACTGAGGGCCGGTAGATCGCACGCGCGCCGTAGGCCGGCCGCGTCGAGCGGACGGCCTACGGCTTCTTCATGCCGCGGGACCAGCGTGAGCGGACCGGTCCCACCGGTGGTGAGCCCGGGGGGTGGCGAGCCCGGGGGGTGGCGAGCCCGGGGGGTGAGCTAACTGTGACTTGCGCCACGAGACCGAACCATCTATGTTTACGGTTAACCGTCAACCAAGGGCGTTTGGATGGACAAGGAGGTCGCTGTGAGCCAGGTCGCGGACACATGGCGTTCTTCGGCGATGACCGCACACCATGCTCCGGCTCTCGGTCGGCACGTGGTGGATCACCTGCGCCGCCTGATCATCGTGGGGGACCTTCCGTCCGGGACCCATCTGGTGGAGTCGCAGCTGTCCGAGACGTTCGACGTCAGCCGAGGGCCGGTCCGCGACGCGCTGCGTCAGCTCGAGACCGAGGGCCTGGTCGAGTCGCGCCGTCGCGGCGTCTTCGTGATCGGGCTCAGCATCGATGGCATCGAGGAGCTCTACTCCCTGCGCCAGCTGATCGAGGCCGAAGCGATGAACCTCTGCCTCGGGCGCGAGGCGAGGGAGTTCGACCGCCCGCGGCAGGCGCTGGCGCGGATGGAGGACGCTGCGGCGCGCCAGGACTCCGCCGCGTTCGCGGAGGCTGACCTCGACTTCCACTCCAGCTTTTACGCGCTTGCGGGACACGGCCGCCTGGAGAACATCTGGCACCAGTACCGCCCGACTTTCGCCGACATGCTCTCGGTGACCAATGCCGAGGACCGCGACCTGGCACCCACGTACCGGGATCACGTCGATCTGCTCGACCGCGTGGCCTCCGGTCAGGCCACGGCGGCCATCGACCTGCTGCGTGAGCACATCGACGGTTCTCGCCGGCGCATGCTCACGGCGTACGCACGACACATGTGCACCCCCCGCCGCACCACGACAAAGGAGTTGTCCGAATGAACCGCAGAACCCGATCCGCCAGCATCGGCATGGTGATGGCCGGCGTACTGACGCTGGCAGCCTGCAGCGACGCAGGTGACACCCCAGGAGACGGTGCCGATGGCTCCGCCTTCCCCGAGGGTGACATCAGCTTCATCGTCCAGGCCGCTGCCGGAGGTGGGTCCGACCTCAGCTCTGTCTCTTATACACATCTG
>JAENWO010000300.1 GCA_016649925.1 Actinomycetales bacterium | reverse complement strand
CTCGGCGATCGGCTGCACCACCGTGGTGAGCCGGTCCTCACCGAGCCACGGCAGGTCCACGCCGTCGAAGCCGGCCACCGAGACGTCCTGCGGCACCCGCAGCCCGCGCTCGCGGGCAGCCAGCAGCAGGCCCGCGGCGAGGAGGTCGCTGAAGCCGATGAGCGCCGTCGGTCGCGGCTCATGGTCCAGCAACGCATGGCCGGCGCGGATCCCTTCCTCCACGAGAGAGCCGGCGCTCTCCTGCACCGCCACCGGAATGACACCCGCAGCGCGGACGCCGGCGAGGCGAAGTGCGGTGAAGCGACGGGTCGCGGGCCGGGCGGAGGCGAGCTCGACGACACCCTGCCGGGTGCGCAGGTGCCAGGGGAGGGTGGCCAGCCCGATGCGTTCGTGGCCCAGGCTCCGCAGGTACTCGGCCAGCGACCGCATCCCCTCCTCTTCGGCCACGCGCACCGAGGTCGCGCCCGCCGACCTCCCGTCCACGTGCACGGTCGGCATGGCGCGTGCGCGCAGCGCCTTGACCGACGGGCTGGCCGCGGTCGCTCCGTTGAGCAGGATCGCGGCGTCCATCGCCCCGTGCCGCAGCAGGTCGTTGGCCTCACCGGAAGCGTCGTCGGTGGGGATGAGCAGCATGCCGAAGCCGGACGCACCGAGGGTGGAGGCGACGCCGTCCAGGCTCTGGATCGAGACCGGGTCGCGGAACGTGTGCCGCAGCGCGTTCCCGATGACGATGCCGATGACGCCGCTGTGCCCGCGTCTCAGGGAGCGGGCCACCGGGTTGGGGCCGGAGTAGCCGAGGTCGGCTGCGGCCGCCAGGACCCTTGCCTTGGTCGTCGCGGAGATCGGGCCCGCGCCGGAGAATGCGAGCGACGCCGTCGAGATCGAGACGCCGGCCGAGCGGGCCACATCGGTCAGTGTCGCGCGAGCGGACACGGGCGCTCCTTCCGGCGGTTGTTCGCGGTTGACCGGTCCTGGGCTCGGACCGCACAATAGCCTAAGCAGGTCGAAACGATTCGAGTTTCGGAATGCGGGATCGCCCCTCCGCGGGGTGTTCGTCGGGACGCCCGTGAACGGCTTCATACGATGGTTCCCGACGGCGAACCGGCCACCACCACGACGACGAGAGCGCGCGCCACCATGACCTCAGGCACCCAGACCGTCTTGCCGCCCGCCCGCGCCCGCCGGGCCGCGGGCGCCGTCTTCGCGATCTTCGCCCTCAACGGCTTCACGTTCGCGAACTGGGTCTCGCGGTTGCCCACGATCCGTGACGAGCTCTCGCTCAGCCCGCGGGAGATCGGACTGATCCTCCTGGTCGGCTCGCTCGGCTCGATCGTCGCCCTGCCGCTCGCGGGCTCGGTGATCTCAAGGTTCGGCGCGGAGCGCACCGTCGTGTTCGCGTCCCTCGTCGCCGGGCTCGGGCTCACTGCGGCCGTCGTGGGCGTCTCCGCGGTCCAGCCGCTCGTCGTCGCGCTCGGACTGTTCGTCTCGATGACGGGTATCGCGTCCTGGGACGTGGGGATGAACTTCGAGGGCACGCGGGTGGAGCAGGCGCTGCGCCGTGCGATCATGCCGTGGTTCCACGGTGGGTACTCCCTCGGCACGGTCTTCGGCGCCGGCGTCGGGGCTCTCGCGACCTTCCTGCACGTGTCGGTCGCGGCTCACCTGATCGTCGTCGTCGTCGTCGTCTTCATCGCCGTGCTCGCCCTCGTCCGCGGCCTCCTGCCCGACGAGCCCGCCCACGAGGAGGCGCACGCCGACACACCTCGGGCCGGTGGCGGCTTCATGCGCGCCTGGCTCGAGGGCCGCACCCTGCTCGTCGGTCTGGTCGTCCTGGCTGCCGCGCTCACCGAGGGCGCCGCGAACGACTGGCTCGCACTCGCCGTCGTCGACGGCTTCGACGTGCCGAACGCGATCGGTGCCCTGGGTTTCACCATCTTCGTGGCGGCCATGACGATCATGCGGTTCGTCGGCGCCGCCCTGCTGGACCGGTTCGGCCGGGTGGCCGTCCTGCGGCTCTGCACGGGGCTCGCGATCGTCGGACTGCTCACCTTCACCCTCGTGCCGTCCCTGCCCGTCGCGCTCGCCGGCGCCGTGCTGTGGGGCATGGGCGCGGCGCTCGGGTTCCCCGTCGGGATGAGCGCCGCGTCCGACGAACCCGCTCGCGCGGCGGCCCGGATCTCCGTCGTCGCCACCATCGGGTACACGGCCTTCCTCGCCGGCCCCCCGCTGCTGGGCCTGCTCGCCGACCACATCGGCTACCGCCACGCCCTCCTCGCCATCCTCGTCCCGCTCGTCGTCGGGCTCCTCGTCATCCCCTTCGCCGCGCCGCCCGCCTCGCCGCCCGTCGGTGTGGCGCCGGCCAGGCCCGCGGAGAGGGCCGCGGAGTAGATTGGCGAGCATGACCACCGAGGCCTCCACCCATCCGGAGACGGTCGTCGACCCCTCGACGGCGACGCTCGCCGATCTCACCACACTGCGCGTGGGCGGACCCGTCTCGCGCCTCGTGGACGCCGCCACGGAGGCCGAGCTCATCGAGACGGTGCGCGCCGCAGACGAGGCCGGAGAGCCGCTGCTCGTCCTCGGCGGAGGCTCCAACCTGTTCGCCTCCGACGAGGCGTTCGACGGCGTCGTGGTGCGGGACGCGCGCCGCGAGATCCTCGTCGAGAGCGCCGACGCCTGTGGGGGCGCGAACGTGCGGGTGCCCGCCGGTCAGCCGTGGGACGACGTCGTCGTGCGGGCTGTCGAGGAGGGCTGGACGGGCACGGAGGCGCTCTCCGGCATCCCCGGCTCCACCGGAGCGACGCCGGTGCAGAATGTGGGCGCTTATGGCCAGGAGGTCAGCGACGTCATCTCGTCGGTGCGCGCCTGGGACCGCGCCGAGAACCGCGTGCGCACGCTCGCCCGTGGCGAGCTCGGCTTCGGCTACCGCACGTCCCTGCTCAAGCGCTCGCTCCGCGCCGATGCCGAGGGCCGTGCCTGGGGACCGACGCCGCGCTACGTGGTGCTGGACGTGGGCTTCCAGATGTCCCTTGCCACCCGGTCCGCGCCGGTGCGCTACGCCGAGCTCGCCGCGACGCTCGGGATCGAGGTGGGCGATCGGTCCATCTCCGCCGAGGTGCGTGAGGCGGTCCTCGGGCTGCGCCGCGGTAAGGGCATGGTGCTGGACGAGGCGGACCACGACACGTGGAGCGCCGGTTCCTTCTTCACGAACCCGATCCTGTCCACCGCCGACGCCGATCATCTGCCCGAGGGCGCTCCCCGGTTCGACGCCGGAGACAGCCTCGTCAAGACGAGCGCCGCCTGGCTCATCTCCCGTGCCGGGTTCGAGAATGGCCACGGACTGCCCGGCCCGGCGGCGCTTTCCACCAAGCACGTACTCGCCCTGACGAACCGCGGTGGCGCGCGCGCCGAGGACCTGCTCGCCCTGGCGCGCGAGGTGCGCGAGAAGGTCGATGCGACGTTCGGCGTCGTGCTCGAGCCCGAGCCCGTCCTGCTCGGCCTCTCGCTCTAGCCGCACAGTTCCGTTCTAGCCGCAACGGCTCCGCCGAGCCACGAGCCACGAGCCCCTAGCTAGCTCCGCGACCGGGCACCCACGCGGGCTCGGGTGATCCCCCCTCCGGATGACCCGAGCCCGCGCGTCGCCGGATGGTCAGGTGGTCAGCAGCGCACCGCGGACGAGGCCGAGGATGGCCGGATCACTCATCCCGTCAGCCCGGGCCCGCGCTACGAAGGCATGCGCTGCCTCCTGCAGCTGAGGCTGGGGGGGAGCCGTGGGGGCGCCGTCGGCCACGATGGTGCCGACCCGACGGCGGGTGGTCACGATGCCCCCAGCCTCCAGCTCGCGGTAGGCGCGTTGAACGGTCCCGACGGCGACCCCGAGGTCCGCGGCGAGGTCGCGCACGGTGGGCAGGCGGTCCCCGGGGTGCAGCGAGCCGGCGCTGACGTGGCCCGCGATCTGTCCGCGGATCTGCTCGTACGGGGGAACGCCGGAGCCCAGGTCGACGATGATGTTCAGGCTCGCAGCGGGTCACCCGGCGTCATGGCGTCGGAGCTCAGCGTGGCCGCCGGGCTCAGCGTGGCCGCCGGGCTCAGCGTGGCCGCCGGGCTCAGCGTGGCCGCCGGGCTCAGCGTGG
>JAENWO010000013.1 GCA_016649925.1 Actinomycetales bacterium | reverse complement strand
GTGGCCCGGCGCGCCGAGCGCCACGCCGTGGCGGCCCGCACGGCCGGGCACGAGGTCAGCCAGGCCGCGACGACGTACCTCAACCGGCTCTCGGACCTCTTGTTCGTGCTCGCTCGGCACACCGCCGGCGACGCCGAGGAGCTCGCCAGCCACGACTGACGGCGCACCGCGGCACGTGCGCCGGACCCGGTCGCGGCGCCCATGTCGTGAACCAGACGCTGGCGCGGCACCACGACCCTGGCGACGGGCTGGGCCGACTCAGGCTCCGCCGTCGCGCCTCAGGCTGAGGTGCGGCCGATGCGCACCCGCCAGACCTCAGGACCCTCCTCGAGGTAGTCCCAGGTGAACTCCCCAGCGTTCTCCGCCTCGAACTGGTAGCGCAAGGGCTTGGGGTCGTGGTCGTTGACCAGGATGAACGCGGCACCCGGGGCCAGGGCGGTGAACGTGTCGAAGATGAGCGTGTGGCGGTCCCTCGGCGCCTCCTGGCGGACGTCGAGCTGGATGTCGGGCGTGGTCGTACCGGTCATGTTTCCTCCTGGGTGGGTCCGCGGCTATTTTCTACGGACTAGAACGTAGAAAACATTACCCGATCCCCCACGCGGCGACGCACCACCCACAGAGCAGCACCGCCTCCCGCTCGGAAGGGCCGAGCGAGAGGCACGGCCGGGCGGCCGAACGCCTTACTGCGTGCTGAACGCCGCGTCGAAGGCGGCATCGGGTGCGTCGAACGCGAGCTTCTTGACGAACTCCAACGCCTCGGGCGCGCCGATCAGGCGGTCCATCCCGGCGTCCTCCCACTCCACGGAGATCGGGCCGTCGTACCCGATGTGGTTGAGCGCACGGAACGCGTCCTCCCACGGCACGTCTCCGTGACCGGTTGAGACGAAGTCCCAGCCCCGGCGCGGGTCGGCCCAGGGCAGGTGCGACGACAGCCGGCCGTTACGGCCGTTGTTCATGCGCAGCTTCGTGTCCTTGCAGTCGACGTGGAGGATCCTGTTCGCGAAGTCGATCAGGAAGCCCACCGGGTCGAGGCCCTGCCACACCATGTGACTCGGGTCCCAGTTCAGGCCGAAGGCCTCGCGGTGACCGATGGCCTCCAGGGTCCGCACCGTGGACCAGTAGTCATAGGCGATCTCACTCGGGTGCACCTCATGGGCGAAGCGAACCCCCACCTCGTCGAACACGTCGAGGATCGGGTTCCACCGGTCGGCGAAGTCCTGGTACCCGGCGTCGATGATCTCCGCGCGCACCGGCGGGAACATGGCCACATACTTCCAGATCGCCGAACCCGTGAACCCGACGACGGTCTTGACGCCGAGCCGAGCCGCGGCCCGGGCGGTGTTCTTCATCTCCTCGGCGGCGCGCTGGCGCACGCCCTCGGAGTCGCCGTCGCCCCAGATGTTGTCGGGCAGCATCTCGCGGTGCCGGATGTCGATGGGGTCGTCGCAGACCGCCTGGCCCTTGAGGTGGTTGGAGATGGCCCAGACCTTCAGCCCGTACCTGTCCAACAGGTCGAGCTTGGACTGGACGTAGTCGTCATCGGTCGCCGCCCGGTTGGGGTCGAGGTGGTCGCCCCAGCAGGCGATCTCGAGCCCGTCGTAGCCCCACTCGCTCGCCAGCCGCGCCACCTCCTCCAGCGGGAGGTCGGCCCACTGTCCGGTGAACAGGGTGATCGGTCGTGCCATGAGGCTGCTCTCCTATCTGTCTGGTGTCGATCAGTTCTTGGTGATGTCGTGCCATTGGCTGCCGGCTCGCGAACTCTGCTCGACGGCCGCCAGCACCCGTTGAACGCTCAGGCCGTCCGCGAACGAGGGCACGGGCTGGGTCCCGCCAGCGATGGCGTTCACCAGGTCCACGACCTGGTGCGTGAATGCGTGCTCGTAACCGAGTCCGTGCCCCGCGGGCCACCACGCCGCCACGAACGGGTGCTCGGGTTCGGTGACGAGGATCCGCCGGTACCCGGCCGTCCGGGCGCCCTCCTCTGCGTCGAAGAACTGCAGGACGTTCATGTCCTCGAAGTCGAATGCGAGCGACCCCTTCGACCCGTTGATCTCGATCCGGATCGCGTTCTTGCGACCCCACGCGAAACGCGTCGCCTCGAAGGTGCCGATCGCCCCACCGGACAGGCGCGCGAGGAAGATCGCGGCGTCGTCGACCGTCACCGGACCCCGCTCGGTGCCGGCCCGACCCGAGAGCCCAGCGAACTCCGTGGCCACCGGACGCTCCTTGACGAACGTCTCGAGCAGGCCGACGACGCCCGTGATCGCCTCTCCCGTGATGAACTGCACGAGATCGACGATATGCGCGCCGAGGTCGCCGAGCGCGCCGGAACCGGCGCGCTCCTTGTCGAGCCGCCAGGACAGCGGCGCCTCGGGGTCCGCGATCCAGTCCTGGAGGTATTGCGCCCGCACCTGGCGGATCTGGCCCAGCCGACCCTCGGTGATGAGCTGCCGGGCCAGCTGGACCGCGGGCACGCGGCGATACGTGAAGCCCACCATCGCGCGGACCCCGCCGGCGGCCGCCTTCTCGGCAGCGGCCACCATGGCCTCGGCCTGGGCGACGGTGTTCGCGAGCGGCTTCTCGCACAGCACGTGCTTGCCGGCCTCGAGCGCCGCGATCGCGATCTCGGCGTGGGTGTCACCCGGCGTGCAGATGTCCACGAGGTCGACGTCGTCCCTCGTCAGGACGGCGTGCCAGTCCGTCTCGGTATGCGCCCAGCCCAACTTCTCGGCGGCCTGGACAAGGGCGTCGGGGCTGCGGCCGCACAGCACCTGCTGCACCGGTGTCAGGGGTAGGTCGAAGAATCGTGGGGCGGTGCGCCACGCCTGAGAGTGGGCAGCGCCCATGAAGGCGTACCCGATCATCGCGACGTTGAGCGCGGGCGTGCTGGAGGTCATCGGTCAGACTCCTCGGTGCGGTCGTGGGGGTGATGGGGTCGTGGGGGCGATGGGGTCGTGGGGGCGCCGCGCCCCCACGGCCACGGTCGGCGTCAGGACTGGAACGCGGTGGGCAGGTACTGCTCGACGTTGTCTGCGGTCACGACCGGGGCGTAGAGCTGGACCAACCGGGGCACCTCGACCTCCGCGAAGTCGTTCAGTGACCGCTGCTGGACGGCGAGCCGCGCCAGGTCGATGCCGTCCGCCGCCTGCGTGGAGGGGTAGATGACCGTGGCCTGGAGCACGGTGTCCCCAGCCTGGATGGCCTCCATCACGTTCACCGAACCGGCGCCGCCAACCATGAAGAACTCGTCACGCCCGGCTGCCTCGATGGCCGCGAGGACACCGACACCCTGGTCGTCGTCGTGGTTCCAGATGGCATCGATCTGCGGGGCTGCCTGCAGCAGGTTCGCCGCAGCTGCCTCACCACCCTGGATCGTGAAGTCCGCGGCCACCCGGTTGTCGACGTCCAGCCCACACGTGGCGAGCCCGTCGTTGAAGCCCAGGCTGCGGTCCTGCGTGAGCGGGAGGGAGTCGATGCCGGCGATCTCCGCGACGATCGCGTCGGGGTTGTCGCCCAGCTCGCCACAGATGTACCGACCGGCGCTGACGCCCATGCCGTAGTTGTCACCGAGCACCGTCACGCGCGCGGCGTTCGGGTCGGAGAACTCACGGTCGACGTTCACGACGACGATCCCGGCCTCCATGGCGCGCAGCGCCACCTGGGTCAGGGCCGCGCCGTCGAACGGGAGCAGCACGATGGCGTCGACGCCGTCGTTGATGAACGTCTCGATCTGGCTGATCTGGAGGTTGACGTCGTTCGTGCCCTCGACGACCCGGAGGTCGACGTCCTGATACGTCGCGGCCCGAGCCTCGGCCGCGCTGGTGATGGCACCCATCCAGCCGTGGTCGGCCGCGGGGGCGGAGAAGCCGATCACGACGGTGTCGCCCGGCTCGGAGTTCGGGTTGCCCTCGCTCCCGCCGCCACCCGCGGCGGTTGTCGTCTGGTTCGGGTCCGGAGCCGGGGTGTTGCTCGTGCAGCCGGCCGTCAGGGTCGCGACGGCGGTCAGGCCGGCGGCGCCGAGCATCAGGCGACGGCGCAACGTCAGTGGTGCGGACATGGGATTCCTCCTTGGTGGGTGGTGCCGTGGGGGGCGTTGGCGAGGTCTAGGGGGATGAGAGGGAACGGCTGGCGAACCGCTGCTGCAGCAGCACGGCGACGACGATGATCGCGCCCTTGGTCACCGACTGCGCGGAGATCGACAGGTTGTTCAGGGTGAAGATGTTGCTCAGGGCGGAGAAGATCAGGACGCCGAGCACGCTGCCCACGATGGTTCCCCGACCGCCCATGAGCAGGGTCCCGCCGACCACCACAGCGGCGATGGCGTCCAGCTCGTAGAGCGTGCCGTGGGTGGAGCTGCCGGCCGTGGTGCGGGCGAGCATCATGGCTCCGGCCAGCCCGGCGCAGAGACCGCACAGCACGTAGAGGGCCACGGTGTGCTCACGCACCCGGATGCCGGCCAGCCGGGCGGCCTCCGGGTTGCCGCCGACGGCGATGGTGCGCCGGCCGAACGTGGTCCGGTTGAGCAGTACCCAGCCGAGCGCCGCGACGAGGGCGAAGATCCAGACGAGCATCGGCACACCGAGCGGGCTGCCACGGAAGAAGTCGAGGAAGTCGTTCTCGGTGACGATCTGCGTGCGCTTGTCGGAGATCATCTCCGCCAGCCCGCGGGCACCGACCATCATCGCCAGCGTCGCGATGAACGCGACGACCTTGCCGTAGGCGATCAGCACACCGTTGACCAGGCCGCATCCGGCGCCGACGAGGCAGGCGGTCAGGACGATGATGCTCCAGTGCACCTGGCCGGCCATCGTCTGGGTGGCCAGCGTCGACGCCCAGATGGAGGCGAGGCCGAGCACCGAACCGACGGAGAGGTCGATGCCGCCGGCGGTGATCACGAACGTCATCCCGATGCTCACCACCCCGATCACGGCGGCGAACCGGAGGATGGTGACGAAGTTGTCGGTGCTGAGGAACCGGTCACCGGCCGTGACGTAGCCGACGATGCACAGCGCGACGAGCGCGATGACCAGGCCCAGGTTCCGCACGAGCGAGCCGGGGAGCGCGAAGCGGCGCCGGGCCGGGGCTTGCTCCGGTGGGGCGGCCGGTGCGGTGGTGGTGCTCACGCGGCGCGCCCTTCCATGACGAGGTCGAGGACCCGGTGCTCGTCGATGTCCCGGGCCGGTCCGCGGTGGACCACCCGGCCTTCCGAGATCACCAGGACGGTGTCGGAGAGGCCGAGGACCTCGGGGATCTCGCTGGAGACCACGAGGATCGCGGTCCCGGCGGCGGCGAGCCGGGCGATGAGGGCGTAGATCTCGGCGCGGGCGCCGACGTCCACACCGCGGGTGGGTTCGTCCAGGACGAGGACCCGGCAGCCGTGCTCGAGCCAGCGGGCGAGCAGGATCTTCTGCTGGTTGCCGCCGGAGAGTGTGCGGGCATCCCGGTTGGGATCTCCCGGACGCAGGTCGAGCGCGGCGATCTGCTCCTTCGCGGCCCGGCGCTCGGACTGCTCGTCGAGGAAGCTGCCCCGGGCGAACCGGGCGAACGTGGAGAGGGTGATGTTGCGGTAGATCGGCTCGTCCAGGAGCAGACCCTGGCTCTTGCGCTCCTCGGGGCACAGCCCGACGCCGGCGCGGACCGCAGCGGGCACCGAGCCGGGGGCGAGCCGCTTGCCGTTCACGCGCACCCGGCCCGAGCTGGAGCGCCGTGCCCCGTAGATCGTCTCCAGGATCTCGGAGCGACCGGACCCGACGAGACCGGCGAGACCGACGATCTCGCCCGCCCGGACGCTGAGGCTGACGTCGCTGAAGACGCCCTCCAGGCCGAGGTCCTCCACGACGAGCACCTCAGGCGCCTCGGGGTCCACGTGGGGCCGGGCCGCGAAGGCGTACTCCACGGTACGACCCGTCATCAGCGTGATGAGCTGCAGGGTGGGGGTGTCGGAGACCTCGAGCCCGGTGGCGACCGAGCGGCCGTCCTTGAGGACAGTGATCCGGTCACCGATCTGGCGGATCTCCTCGAGCCGGTGGGAGATGTAGATGACCGCGATACCGGTCGCGGTGACCTCCTTGACCACCCGGAAAAGGTTCGCCACCTCCTCGGCGTCGAGCACGGCGGACGGCTCGTCCATGACGATGATCCGAGCCTTGCGGGACAGCGCCCGCGCCATGCTGACGATCTGCTTGCCGGCGGCGGAGAGCCGTCCGACCTCTTCGGAGGCATGGATCTCCGGGTGCCCAAGCTGCTTGAGCAGCGCCCTCGCCCCGCTGTTCATCGCCCGCCGGTTCACCAGCCCACCGGTGGAGAGCTCGTGACCGAGGTAGACGTTCTCGGCCACGCTCAACCCGTCGACGACGTCGAGCTCCTGGTACATCGTGGCGATCCCGAGCTTCAGCGCGGCCACCGGGCTGGAGATGGTGACGGGCTCGCCGTCGATCCGGATCTCGCCGGCATCGGGCTGGTGAGCGCCGGCGAGCACCTTGATGAGGGTGGACTTCCCGGCGCCGTTCTGCCCGAGGACGCAGTGCACCTCACCCGGACGGACGTCGAGGTCCACGCCGTCGAGCGCCTTCGCACCGGGGAAGTGCTTCACGATGCCCTGCATCGTCAGGAACGGGTCCGCATCGACCATGTGACGAAGGTAACAGGCTTCCGTCGATCATCACGCGAAAGATGCTAGGTAGACCTCCTTGTTATACGACTGTGATCTTGTAAGTTGGTCCCACACCCGAGGAGGTGACGTGGACGGTCTGTTGAAGTTCGTGCCCCGCCCGACGGGCGTCGGCGACGTGTTCCAGCTGCTGCGCGACGGCCGTCCTCGGACGCGCGCCGACCTGGCGGCCGTCACCGGGCACGCGCGGTCCACGATCGGGCAGCGGATCGACCTCCTGCTCTCCAGCGGTCTGGTCACGCCCACCGGCGAGGCCACCTCAACCGGTGGCCGTCCCCCGGCGACGTTCGCCTTCGCTCCCGGGTCGCGCATCGTCCTCGCCGTGGACCTCGGCGCCGTGCACGCCCAGTTGGCGGTGACCGACCTCGCCGGGGAGGTGCTCGTCGAGCAGAGCGCCCGGATCACCATCAGCGACGGGCCCGACACCGTCCTCGACTGGGTGGCGGAGGCGGGCCGGGAGCTCCTCGCGAGGTCCGGGCGTCCGAGCGAGGACCTCGTCGGTGTCGGCGTCGGTGTTCCCGGACCCGTGGAGCACGCGACCGGCCGGCCGTGGATCCCGCCGATCATGCCGGGGTGGGACGGCGCCGACATCGCCGGCCGGCTGCGGCGGGCGTTCCGGGTGCCCGTGCTCGTGGACAACGACGTGAACCTCATGGCGCTCGGCGAGCACAGCGCCGTGTACCCCCAGGTGGAGCACCTGCTGTTCGTGAAGGTCGCGACCGGGATCGGCGCCGGGATCGTCTCCGACGGCGGCCTGCGCCGCGGCGCCCAGGGCGCCGCCGGCGACCTCGGGCACATGGCCGTGCCCGGGGGCGAGACCGTGCCGTGCACGTGCGGGAACACCGGTTGCCTGGAGGCCCTGGCGAGCGGTGGTGCCATCGTCCTGGCCCTGCGCCATGAGGGGCTGGACGTCGACACGAGCGCCGGCGTCGTCGAGCTGGTCCGGGCCGGCGACGCCACGGCCATCCGCCTGGTGCGGCAGGCGGGACGCGACCTCGGGGCGGTACTGGCGGGTTGTGTGAGTTTGCTCAACCCGTCGATCATCGTGATCGGCGGGATCGTCGCCCAGGCAGGAGAGCATCTCCTCGCGGGGATCCGCGAGGTGGTCTACCAGCGGTCGCTTCCCCTGGCCACGCAGCACCTGCGTATCGTGACGACACACACGCAGGGGCGTGCCGCGGTCCTGGGCGCGAGCCGGATGGTCGCGGACCACGTGCTCGCACCGGCCGCGATCGACGCGCTGTTCGAAGGAGTGGGAGCATGACGAACCCGGCGCCCGCCGTCGGGCCTCGCCGGGCCCTGGTCGTTCGGGGCGGGTGGGAGGGACACGCACCCGTGGAGGCGACCGACCTGTTCGTGCCGTTCCTCGACGAGAACGGCTTCGACGTGACGGTCGAGGACAGCCTCGAGGCCTACGCCGACACCGAGCTGATGGCGTCCACCGACCTCATCGTGCAGTGCTGGACGATGGGCGACATCCCCGCCGAGGAACTGCTCGGCCTGCGCCGGGCCGTCGAGGCCGGGACCGGGTTCGCCGGCTGGCACGGCGGGGTGGTGGACTCCTTCCGCATGGCCACCGACTACCTGCAGATGATCGGCGGGCAGTTCGCCGCGCACCCGGGTGACTTCGTGGACCACACGGTGACCATCATGCGGCCCGACCACCCGATCACGGCCGGCCTGTCCGACTTCTCGCTGCACTCCGAGCAGTACTGGTTGCTGACCGACCCTCTGAACGAGGTCCTCGCCACGACCACGATCGCACCGGCCGACGGCGGGCCGTGGTCCGAACCGCTGACCACACCGGCCGTCTGGACCCGGCCGTGGGGCCGGGGCCGGGTGTTCATCTGCGCGCCCGGGCACTTCCTGGCCGACCTCGAGCACCACGAGGTTCGCACGATCATCGAGCGCGGGATGCTCTGGGCCGCCCGCGAGGCATCGGCGGGCGAGTAGCGTGACGACGGAGATGGCCCCAGCAGGAGCAGGGCGGATTCAAGTGACCGTCGCAACGGTGGGGTCTGATTCTCGCTGTCGATCTCCACGGTGAGAAGCGCGGTGCTGGCTGTCGCGGTAGTTGCGAGTCGGGTCGTTCAGCGGGATACCGACCGCAACCTCGCGTCGGTATCCCTCTTCAGCCTGTTCGCCGGTGGGGTGAACCTGAAGGGACAGAGGTTGGCCGGCGGCAAGCAGCTTCATCATGAAGGGGGATGCGCTCCGGACTCACAAGGTCGGTGCCCAACGCCTGTTCTGGAGCGCGCTCGTTGAACTCGTCCAGGCCGACGTCCTGTCCGTCGATCTCGATCGAGGACGGAGAGCGGCGTGCGCCCCATCCAGATCCGCACTGCAGGGTCGCTGTGCTCGGGCCTCACCACGACGTCGGCGAAGGCGCTCCCGATCGCCCGATCACGGCCGGCCTGTCCGACTTCTCGCTGCACTCCGCGCACGTCGTAGGCCTTGATCAGTGCGGACAGGTCGGTGGACGTGGGCGGCGCGACTACTCCTCGCGGTCCAGGCGCGCCACACCGATGGCGCTGTCGGCCATGCCGTAGAAGACGTACCGCACGCCGTCGACCTCCTCGATCGCGGTCGGGAAGACGACATTGGGCACGATCCCGGAGGTCTCGGCCTCCGTCTCGGGGGCCAGGATGGGCTCGCTGGTCCGTGCCAGGACCTTCGAAGGGTCGCCGGCGTCCAGGATCATGGCTCCCGCGGCGTAGTTGACGCCCGCTTGCTGGTCGACCCCCTTGACGAGCATGCCCCGCACGCCGTGATGAATCAGGAGCCATCCCTCCTCGACCCGGACGGGCGCCGGCCCTGGGCCGATCTTGAGCTCCTCGAACTCGAATTCCGACATCGCCACCAGGGTGCTGGAGTGCTGGTGGACGAGGTTGTTGATGTCTGCCAGTACGTCCTCCACCGGCACGTAGGAGATCCAGATCCCGGGCCGCTCGTCGGTGACGCCGGCGGGCAGGTGCACCCCTTCCCTCTCGCGAACCCAGCCGAGGTCCCACATCGGGCGGTGCAGCATGGCGAACGACGGCACACCGTCGGGCCCCGGCACGGGCTCCGGGAAGAACACCACGTCCTTGTTCGGGAAGAGGTTGAGGTCGAGGTCGAGCTCCGGCTGGTAGACGAAGTGCAGCGGTCCCAGCCGGCGCCAGTCGCGCAGGTTCTCCGAGACCGCCAGCGCCGGCTTCGGGCCCATGGGGCCGTAGGCGACGTAGGACATGACGTGGAGCCCGAGCGCCGCGATCCAAGTCACCCGCGGATCCTCGGTGCCGGCCGAGGTGGCGCCACGCTCCCATCCGGCGTCGGGGGCCAGCACGACGCCCTCGCGCTCCACGCCGACGGGAACCCCGTCGTCCAGGACGACCCTCGCCAGCCCGACCCTGGAGACGTTGCCCGCGGCGACCAGCCGGGGCAGGAGGTACAGATCGCCGTCGGGCGTGCGCCCGCTGGCCGGGTTGAGGACGCCCTCGACCTCGAGCTCGTTACCCGCCTCGGGGGTCATGACCACGCCGACCCTGGTCAGCTTGTAGGGGACAGACGTCGCCCCCCTCTACGATTGCGGTGTGATAACTCGGCGCCTCAGGGACGCAGGCTGCCGTTCGGCTCGGGGTAGGTGCACGGAGGTGTCGGTGTCGTAGCCGTTGCGCTGCTCGGGGGGCACGCCACCGCGGGCGTCCAGGTGAGCGCGCAGAAGCTCGGAGTAGCGGCGGGTGTTGTCCACACCGTTGAGGTGCAGTCGGACCAGGCCCAGCATCGTGGTGGTGCGGCGCGCGTTGCGCAGCACGAACGAGCGGGAGTCCAGGAAGTCGCGGACGGTACCCGGGTGGGCGTCCAGGGCCGCGGTGCAGTGGTGGTCGGGCAGCAGGTGGCGGACCCCTACCTGGGTGGTCACAAGGTCGGCGTTGGCACTGACCCACTTCCACGCGTTGGCGTGCTTGGGCCACACGGACCCGGCGAACTTCTCCCAGCCGTCGGGGCTGCGGAACGCGTCGTTGAGCAACGTCATCCGTGCCGAGCCCCAGTGGTCCACCCGGTCCGCTGCCAACTCCTCGCCGACGTTCTCGCGCAGGTGATGCTCGCACCGGCTGAGGAACGGGACCGGGAACGACGGGGACGGGCGCGCCGGCCAGACCTGCCGCACTGCGTAGCCGAGCTCGTCGGCGCCGTCGGTGATGACCAGCCTCGGAGGGCTGGTGGTCTCGAGCGCGCGCAGGAAGTCCACCCACTCGGCGGCCGTGGCGTGGTGGTAGGCGGCCAACGCCCACACCCGCGGACGGCCGTGACCTTTCGCCGGGTAGCCGTAGGCGCCGAGCACGTTGAACGCCAGCTCCTGGTTGCCGGTGCGCACGTTCCTCGACATGAACCGGGTGCTGTCCAGCACCAAGGTCTCCGGCCAGCTCGTCTCGGCGTGCGCGTCCAGGACGACGGGCGCCAGCACGTCCAGCCACTCCGCGACCACCGCCCCACCCCAAGCGCCCTCGAGGAGGCGGCGGTCGGACCGGGCACGGGCGCGCAGGGCCGCCTGCTGGTAGGAGGCGCCGGTGCCGACGGGGCACGAGCGCCGCGGCGACCTCCCGGACCGGGAAGTCGTACTTGCGCCCGGTCACCGGTCCCCGGTGGGACGGGACCGTGCTGTCGCAGGCGTCACAGGTGCCGTCGTGGGTGCGCTGACGCGGCAACTCCGGGACGAACCGGTGGAAGGAGTCCGGCCCCATGCACCGGAACCGCTGGCGCGGCGGCGCCCCGTAGCGGCCGTCCTTCACGACCCGACGGCCCTCGTGACCTGGCCTGGGGCACCCGGGCAGGTCGCGCGCGGGGCCACCCAGCAGTCTCGGCATCGCGCCCCTTCCGGCCTTCGCCGCCGAGCATCCGTCCGCACACTCAGCCTACCCGCACAGCCGGACAGTTATCACACCGCAATCGTAGAGGGGGGGCACCCCAGCCAGTCCACCAAAATCCCGAAGCCCCGGCCCAGGACGCCCCAAAGGAACCCGCCGGGAACGACGAACCCGCTACCCAGCGATCAAGAAGGCCGCATAGCCGGGTTTGATCGAGGATCGAGGTTTAATCGCAAGCTTAGGCTTTGCCCATGGGTGCGGATGGGAACCACGCGGACAGGAACGACGGCGGGGCGGGGCCGGATAACCGCCCGGGCACCTGTTCGGCGCAGTTGAACCGGCGCCTCCGGATCGGCGTGATCGCCTCGATCGCGCATCGCACACCTCCGCGTGGCTACGGACCGTGGGAGCAGGTGGCATCCATGTTGACCGAGGGGTTCGTTGCCCTCGGGCATGAGGTCACCCTGTTCGCGACCGCCGACTCGATCACGTCCGCGCACCTGCACGCCGAGGCCCCGCGCGGCTATGAAGAGGATCCGAGCATCGACGCCAAGGTCTACGAGGGACTGCACAACGCGGCCGCCTTCGAGCGAGCCGACGAGTTCGATGTCATGTCGAACCAGTTCGACTTCCTGCCATTGACCTACAGCCGCCTGGTTTCGACACCGGTCGTGACGACCATTCACGGCTTCTCGTCCGATCGCATCCTGCCGGTCTACCGCGCATACGACGACATCGGACACTACGTCGCGATCAGCGACGCGGACCGCCACCCTGACCTGGGCTACGAGGCGACGATTCACCATGGGATCGAGCTGTCCCAGTTCACCTTCCGCCCCAAACCTGGGAGCTACCTGCTGTTCCTCGGTCGCATCCATCCCGACAAGGGAACGCATCTGGCGATCGAGGTCGCACGTCGGGCCGGCCTTCCACTCGTCATCGCGGGGATCGTCCAAGACCGGGCCTACTTCCGTGACCTCGTGGAGCCACACCTCGGCATGGCGGGCATCACCTACGCGGGAGCAGTCGGGCCGGTCGAGCGTGATGCCCTGCTGGGGGGTGCCTTTGCGCTCCTGCACCTCATCGGCTTCGCCGAGCCTTTCGGGCTCTCCGTCGTCGAGGCCCTGGCCACCGGCACGCCGGTGATCGCGTTCCGCCTGGGCTCCATGCCCGAGCTCATCCGTCACGGCCGGACAGGCTTCCTGGTCGACGACGTCTCGCAAGCGGTCGAGGCGATCGGCCACGTCGACTCCCTGCGTCGAAGAGACTGTCGCGACGACGTCGAGGCGCGCTTCACCGCGGAGCACATGGTGGCGGACTACGCCGACGTGTTCGCCCGCATCGTGTCCAGTGGTCCGTCGGCGATCAGCCGGTCGAGCAGGAGCGGCACACCGACGAGGGCGAACCGCACGGACGAGTCACTGACCCCGTAGGGCACCAGGAGCTGGTCTCCGCGCAGGAGGGCTCCGCAGGAGTACACGACGTTGGGAACGTACCCGTCACGCTCGTCCTCGGCGGCGGTGATGAGCGGTTCGCGCAACACGCCGATCACCAGGTGCGGATCGTCCGGATCGAGCAGGAGGGCGCCAATGACATACTCGCGCATGGGACCCACGCCGTGGGTGAGGACGAGCCACCCTGCCTCGGTCTCCACCGGCGAGCCGCAGTTTCCGGTCTTGATGAGCTCCCAGGGCTGGCTGGGGACATGCAGCATGCTCGGGTCTTCCCAACGCCTACCGTCGTAGGAGGTGGCGATGGCCAGGTTCTCCCGGTCCCAGCGCGACAGGGCGATATAGCGTCCTCCCACCTTGCGCGGGAACAGGGCCATGCCCTTGTTCTGTGCGGCCGGGCCGGCGAGCTGAAGCATCCGAAAGCGGCGGAAGTCAGAGGTCTCGAGCATCTTCGGGGAGACGTGCTCACCGTCGTACGCCGTGTACGTCGCTTGGTAGATCACGCTCCCGTCCTCCTCGACGAAGCGAACGAGGCGAACGTCCTCAATGCCACGGCTCTCCGACGGCGCGTGTGGCCAGAGCACCCGTTCGGGAATCGAGGACTTGGGCGAGAACTCAACCTCGTAGTTGGCTCGGGCGATACGCCGCGCCAGCTCATCGGTGTAAGCAGCCCCTTGACGGGTGACCCGCTGGCGGGCCAGGGCGCTCAGGGCTCGCTGCAGCTCCTTCTCGTCGAATCGGGAAGGCAAGCCGTCGATGAGAAACGAGGCGCTCTCACCGTCAGCGCCCTCCTCGATGAGCTTCGACGCGAACACCTCCCGATCGTAGGGCGCTGGTCCGATCCGGCCGGTTTCGATGTGTGGGCCCGGGTCCTCGATGCGCAGCTCGTTACCAGGGCCCAGCACCCCAGTGCGGAACTCAACGCACGACAGGTGCCCCTCGCCCACCGCTCGAAGGCTCAGGATGAAGCGGATCTGACCTTGTTCAAGTTTCGACTGGTCCGGATGTGGGACCGCCGAGGGGTTGAACAGAGCAGCTCCCTCGACCGAGAACTCGGTCGTGAACCATGCGCCGAGCAGACACCGCCGCTCATCGCTCAGGTTGGCATCATCGGGTATGCGGTGCGCGATCCGCTCATAGTTGGCGATGAGCACACCGGGCAGGTCCCTGTGCCGACCGTCGTAACGGGCCTGCACGTGCCGAAGTGTGGAGCAGACGACGTCCTCGGGCAGGGCCAGGATCCTGGCCAGGACATCAGTGGTGCTGGACACGGCGTCCAGCAACAACTCGTGGCCCGGGACGAACAGTCGTGCCAGAACGCGCGAGGGATCCGCGGCCAGAGCCACCGGGCTGCGGGTGACCAGATCTCTCATCGGGTGCACAGCGACAGCTTCCGCGCCTGCTGCATCGTCGAGACGAGCGCCAAGGTGGATTCAGCACCCTGGTTCTCGTTGCGGCCGTCGCGCTCCAAGCCGTCGCAGCCACCGCCGCTGTCAGGGTCGTACAAGGGTGTTCTGGCGTCGTTTGTGCCGAGGAACCAGGACACGGCGAGGTCGATCCCGTCGGCCCAGCGTTGTTCTCCCGTGAGGGCGAATGCCCGGCCGCAGGCGTCGGCGAGCGCGGCGACCTCGATCGGCTGCTGGTCGAAACCGGGGACAGTATCGGCCGGACCCCGACCCGCGGCCGGGACGACGGACAGGTGACCGTCCCGAGTCTGCACGTCGAGCAGCCAACCCAAGAGTCGCAGCCCGTCCGCCACGAAGGAAGGTGCGTCCAGCGCAGCGCCCGCCGCGAGCAACACCTCCGCGAGGACTGCGTTGGCGTAGGTCAGGCGCGGTTCAGGCCAGGGCCAACCCTCCCCAGCCTCCGGCCTGCCGATCATCGCGGCGGCGGCGGTGATCAGCTCTCGCGCGCCGCTGTGCTCGGGCATCATGCTCAGGATCTCGGCTGCGCCGAGCGCGGCGAAGGCCATGGCACGCGAATGTGGTGACCGCCAACGAGCGCCACGCTCGAAGGCCTTGAGCGCTGAAGCGCCCTGGCGAGGCTCGGCGTGGCCCGACACGGCGGCGCCCAGTCCCCAGAGCCCCCTGCCCCAGCAGTCCTCGACGGACGGCTGGTCCTGCCAGCCAAGGTCGGTGCCCCGCCGGTTGTGGAACCTGCCATCCTCGGCCTGGGCCGCAAACACGAACGAGAGGTACTGCCGGCGCAGGTCGTCCAGTGTCGCCTCTGGCTCACGGCTGAAGACCACCAACGCTCGCGCGACGTCGTCAAGGCAGTATCCATGCTCACGTCGCGGCGTCGTCCCCTCCGCGTGCTCGTACATTCCGCCCTCATCGGTGAGGCGGCGCAGATGGGTGAATGGCGGGTGTGGACAGCTCACGGAGACGCGACTCGGGCTGCGGAGACGAGCGCTTCGGCAAGCTGGCGATACCGTCCCGCGACTGCCCCCCAGAGCAGGTCCGGCGCCTTTTGCGCGGCCTGCGCGGACATCGTGTCTGCAAGTCCTGGCTCACTGATGACCCGGCGCAGCGCAAGCTCAAGAGCAACCGCGTCCCGCTGCGGCACAACGAGCCCCGGCCCGTCCGTCAACAACTCGATGGCATGAGGAAACGCTGTGGAGACGACTGGGCGACCTGCTGCCACTGCCTCGATGAGGACCCCAGAGGTGACCTGCTCGCGCGAGTCGTAGGGAAGCAGCACCACGTCGGCGCGCTCTACCAGGTCGGCGAGCTCGGCGACCTCGAGATAGCTGTCGTCGAACTCGACGATGTCGCTGACACCTCGCAGCTCGGCGCGCCGCACGAGGCCGTTGCGATAGTCCTCGTTGTCGCGCTCGAGGACCTTGGGATGGGTCTTGCCGGTGACGAGGTAGCGCGGCCGCAGATCACGCAGACCTGGCATGGCATCGATCGCCCACTCGATGCCCTTACCGGGCCCGAGCAGACCCCAGGTGAGGATGAGCGGTCGGTCGGTGGAACGACGTTGCACGCGGACAGGTCCGTGGTCGACAGCGCCGTGCGGGATCACCGTGATCTTGGCCGGCTCGGCGGCGTAGCTCCCCACGAGTCTTCGCTTGGCCGTCTCGGTCATGGTGACAACGACGTCAGCGCGGTGGAGGAGCCGCTGGAGGATATGGGATTGTTGCGGCGTCGGTTCGTTCAGCACGGTGTGGAAGACGATGATCGTCGGCACCTTCAGGGCATCAACGATGTCAAGAACGTCGGCGCCGTCGGGACCGCCGTAGATGCCGTACTCGTGCTGGATCAGGACGACGTCGAAGCTGTTCAGGTGTTGCACCGCGAGGCTGGCACTGTCCGCAGATCCGTTGACCAGGTGTGCAACCACCTCCCTGCCTGGGTGGCACTCCGGCTGGTCGACGACACGGACGACTCCCACGGAACCGGAGGCCCGGTCCAGTTGCTCCCGGAGGGCACTACTGAAAGTTGCAAGGCCGCACTGCGTGGGCGGGTAGGTGCTCAGCAACCCGATGCTCGACGATCTGCGCAGGTCCCTGCGCGCCGGAGTATCGCGAACGGCACTGCGCGCGTTGGTGTGCATGGCACTGAACCCGACAGGACGGCGCACGCTGAGCGGCATGGACGGCTGTCCTCTCCTACCAGGGCGGAAACTAACGGGGCACCGACGTGGTCCCCCGCCTCGGCGACGAACCATGCAACCGCGGAGCTTGTCGTCGGTTCGCGCGCCGAAGCAGCTCACCCCACGAAGACAACCCGCGGCTGAACACAGCCGGCACGTAAGAAACTTGCTGACCTCACCCGTCCGCGGTCGCGGATCTTAACGCTCAACTGTGGCCACTTTAGCACGCAAGCGGGTCGTCGAAGGGGCTGTACAAATAACGGTGCAACTCCTG
>JAENWO010000565.1 GCA_016649925.1 Actinomycetales bacterium | reverse complement strand
GCGGGTGCCGCGGCGGTCGCCCCGCTCCACCCGCACCAGGAGCGAAGGACGGTTCGGAACCACCGGCTCCCAACCTCGACCGACGGACCAGAACGACCGAGAGGGAAGAAGGGAATGACATGACTGCTGTGCGAGTGGCTGTCAACGGCTACGGAGTGATCGGCAAACGAGTGGCGGACGCGGTCCGGGCCATGCCGGACATGGAGCTCGTCGGCGTCGCCGACGTAGCCACGGACTGGCGCATCCGCACCGCGACCGGGCTTGGCATCCCGGTGTTCGCGGCCACCGAGGACGCGAGCACCGCGATGCAGGCGGCCGGTGTGCCCGTGGCCGGCATGCTCGGGGACCTGCTCGGCCGGGTGGACGCGGTCGTGGACAGCACGCCGAAGAAGGTCGCGGCCACCAACCTCGAGGCCTATCACCGGGCCGGGGTCAAGGCCGTGTTCCAGGGCGGGGAGTCCCACGCGAGCACCGGACACTCCTTCGTCGCCCAGGCGAACTACGCCACAGCCCTGGGGCGGGACACCACCCGCGTGGTTTCGTGCAACACCACCAGCATCGTCCGGGTGCTCGGCGCGCTGCAGGACGCGGAGCTGCTCGCCCGGGCCCGCGGGGTACTGATCCGGCGGGCCACCGACCCGGGGGAGTCCCACCTGGGCGGGATCATGAACACCATGGTGCCCGAGGCGTCCATCCCCTCCCACCAGGGCCCCGACGCCCGGACTGTGAGGCCCGACCTGGACGTGGTGACGATCGCCGCCAAGGCGGCGCACACCCAGACCCACAACCACTACTGGACCCTGCAGCTCACCCGCCCGGCCAGCCGCGAGGAGGTCCTCGACGCCCTGCGCGCCGCTCCCCGTATCGCGTTCATCCGCATGGCGGACGGCCTGGTCGCGCTGAACACGACCGTCGAGCTCATGCGGGACCTCGGCCGTCCCCGCGGGGACATGTGGGAGGTCGCCCTGTGGGAAGACGTCCTGAGCGTCGATGGTGATGAGGCGTACCTGACCTACCAGGTCTACAACGAGGCCATCGTCGTGCCCGAGACCATCGACGCGATCCGCGCCCTGACCGGGACCGTGGCGGACGGTCCCACCTCGATCGCGCTGACCGACGAGGTCCTGGGGATGCGCCAGGAGTTCCTCCCCGACCGGGTGCATGCGATGCAGGGCTGAGGGCGACAGAGCAGGGGCCAGCCGTCGCTGAGCCCTTCGTGCACGACCTGTCGGCCTCGGGGCCGGGAAGGACATATCGATCATGAAGAGTCAAACCACGGTCCTGGAGGTCGGCGGGCTGCACTGGGCGACCTCGGTGCCCATCGTGGAGAAGACGCTCTCCCGCCGCCCCGGCGTCCTCGCCGTCGAGGCGAACGCCACGTCTCAGACCGCGAACGTCACCTACGACCCGGACCAGACGTCGGTGGCCCAGCTCGTGGGATGGGTCAACCACTGCGGCTACCACTGCGCCGGACAGTCGGTACCCGACCACATGTGCGACCCCATGACCGAACCGACCACACGAGTGGCGCAGCCCCAGGCCGGGCGCGAGGCGCACGCCGGGCACGTCGTCGGTGAGGATGCTGACCGCTCCGAGCAGGCGGTGATGGGCCACGGCGGGGCCCACGGCGGGGGGTCGATGGAGGACATGGC
>JAENWO010000226.1 GCA_016649925.1 Actinomycetales bacterium | reverse complement strand
GGAGCAGCCGGCGCGGGAGCAGCCGGCGCGGGAGCAGCCGGCGCGGGAGCAGCCGGCACAGGCGCAGGCGTAGGCGCAGCAGCGAACGACTCCACCCGCACCCGTCCGCTGGGCTTCTCCGGCACCGGCACACCTCCGGAGGCCAGCACCCGCTCGGCCGAGGAGGTCGCCCCGCGCCTTGACACCACGCGCTCCGACTCCGCGGACCCCTTCGAGGACTGGGACGACGGTCCCCGTTCGCGCGCCGGGGCGCACTGGTGGGGCGTACTTATCTCGCTCGTCTTCGTCCCCGTGTCGTGGTACTTCATCGCCGACGGCGGGGAGCGGCTCTCCCACAGCCTCGGCATCAACCCCGAGGCGGTCAACATCGCGGGGATCATCGAGCTCGCCGGTGGTCTCCTCGCACTGATCCTCGTGCTGCTCTCGGCCCGGTGGTCCTCCGTGGGCGCGATCATCATGGGCTCGATCGTCACCCTCTTCGGGGCCACGTTCCTCGTCATTCCGACGATGACGCTCAACTTCCTGACGGACCAGAGCGAGACGATCGACCGTCTGGGTCAGTTCGGCCAGAACTTCGCCGACCACCTCGTCTCCGACGGCCAGAGCGGGCGGCTCCTCGCCTACGGCATCGTGCTGATCTTCATCGGCATCGTCTCCCACGGAGCCCGCCGGCAGGGCCGGCGCGAGGAGCGTCGCAAGGCTGCAGCGGCCACAGCGTCCTGAGCCCACGCAGCGCCCGACGGCGTCAGTCACCGCCGGGCGCCGTCTCGCATTCCGGAACCGGGACGCCGTCGGCCCCGGGGGCCTCGGGGGCCTCGGGCGGCACACCCGTTGCCCGTAGGCTGGGACCAAGCTTGCACCGTTGACGTTGCCCGGAGGCACCATGACCGAACAGCTCGGAAACCCCACCTTGGAGAACCTGCTCACCGAGACGCGGGCGTTCCCGCCGAGTCCGGAGCTTGCCGCGCAGGCGAACGCGCAGCCCGAGATCTACGACCGGGCCAGCACCGACCGGCTCGGGTTCTGGGCCGAGCAGGCCCGCTCCCTTCTCACCTGGTCCACGCCCTTCACGGAGGTGCTCGACTTCTCCGACGCGCCGAGGGCGCGCTGGTTCGGTGACGGACAGCTCAACGCGACCTACAACGCCGTCGACCGCCACGTCGAGGCCGGCAACGGTGACCGGGTGGCGATCCTGTTCGAGGGCGAGCCCGGCGACACCCGTTCGATCACCTACGCCGAGCTGCAGCGTGAGGTCTCCCGGGCGGCGAACGCCCTGGGCACCTTGGGCGTGACCACCGGGGACCGGGTGGCCATCTACCTGCCGATGATCCCCGAGGCCGTGATCGCGATGCTGGCCTGCGCCAGGATCGGGGCGACGCACTCGGTGGTGTTCGGCGGCTTCTCGGCGGAGGCTCTCTTCAGCCGGATCATCGACGCCGATGCGAAGGTCGTCATCACATCCGACGGCGGGTACCGCCGTGGCAGGGCCAGTGCGCTCAAGCCGGCGGTGGACGAGGCACTGGCCAAGGGCGAGACGACGGTGACGAACGTGCTGGTGGTCCGCCGCACGGGACAGGAGGTCGACTGGACCGCGGGCCGCGACATCTGGTGGGACGACGCCCTCGCGGCCGAGCCGGACACGCACCTGCCGGTCCCGGTGGACGCCGAGCACCCCCTGTTCATCCTGTACACCTCGGGGACCACCGGGAAGCCCAAGGGCATCCTGCACACCACCGGGGGGTACCTCACGCAGTGCGCGTACACGCACCTCAACGTGTTCGACCTCAAGCCCGAGACCGACGTCTACTGGTGCACCGCGGACATCGGCTGGGTGACCGGTCACTCCTACGTCACCTACGGACCGCTCATCAACGGTGCCACCCAGCTGCTCTACGAGGGCACCCCGGACACCCCGCACAAGGGCCGCTGGTGGGAGTTGGTGCAGAAGTACGGCGTCACGATCCTGTACACCGCCCCGACCGCGATCCGCACGTGCATGAAGTGGGGCGAGGACGTCCCGGACCAGTTCGACCTGTCCTCCCTGCGCATCCTCGGCAGCGTCGGTGAGCCCATCAACCCCGAGGCGTGGATGTGGTACCGCCGCGTCATCGGCGCGGACCGCACCCCGATCGTGGACACGTGGTGGCAGACCGAGACCGGCGCGATCATGATCTCCCCGCTGCCCGGCGTGACGGCGACCAAGCCCGGCTCGGCGCAGGTGCCACTGCCCGGCATCGTCGCCGACATCTGGAACGACGCCGGCGAGCCGGTGGGCAAGGGTGGCGGCGGCTACCTCGTGCTGCCCGAGCCGTGGCCGGCCATGCTGCGCGGCATCTGGGGCGACGAGCAGCGGTTCAAGGACACGTACTGGGCCCGGTTCCCGGGCATCTACTTCGCCGGCGACGGGGCGAAGTACGACGACGACGGCGACATCTGGCTCCTCGGCCGGGTCGACGACGTGATGAACGTCTCCGGGCACCGGCTCTCCACCACGGAGATCGAGTCGGCGCTCGTCTCCCACCCGTCGGTGGCCGAGGCCGCCGTGGTCGGCGCGAGCGACGACACCACCGGTCAGGCCGTGGTGGCGTTCGTGATCCTGCGCGGTGAGGCCGTCGGGCGCGCAGACGAGGTGGGCGAGGGGTCCGACGTCGTCGCCGAGCTTCGCAACCACGTCGCCAAGCAGATCGGCCCGATCGCCAAGCCGCGCTCCATCCTCGTGGTGGCCGAGCTGCCGAAGACCCGCTCCGGGAAGATCATGCGCCGGCTGCTGCGGGACGTGGCCGAGCACCGGCCCGTCGGGGACGTCACCACGCTCGCGGACAACTCCGTGATGGACCTCATCTCGAGCGGGCTGAACGCGGCTCCCGCCGCCGACTGAGGCCAACCCCAGGGCAACCCCAAACAACCCCAGGGCAACCCCAAGCAACCCCGACACGCGAGTGTGTCGGGGTTCGGCCGGGGATCGGGCGGAGCCCGGCCGGAGCCCGGGCGCGCAGCCGGTCCCCGGGCGGTACCCTCGGGGACCGTGAGCGTCGACCCTTCCATCATCCTCGGTGAGGGTCCCTGGACCCACCGGATGATCGCGGCGAACGGCGGCCGGTTCCACACCGCCGTCGCCGGTCCCGACGACGGCGACGCCCCCCTGGTCATCCTGCTGCACGGCTTCCCGCAGTTCTGGTGGGCCTGGCGCCACCAGCTGGCGATGCTCGGGGAGGCCGGGTACCGGGTCGCGGCGATGGACCTGCGCGGCTACGGCGGCTCGGACAAGCCACCCTCAGGCAACGGCATCCCCTCGATGGCGGCCGACGTAGCAGGCGTGGTGCGCTCCCTCGGCGCGAACCGCGCGGTCGTCATCGGCCACGGCATCGGTGGCCAGGTGGCCTGGACGATGCCCTCGCTCGCGCCGGGCGTGACCCGGGCCATCGGTGTCCTCGGCGCCCCGCACCCCGTGTTCCTGCACTCCGTCGCCCACCGCGCGGCTCCCGCCCGCACCCTCGCCCACCTAGCGCAGTTCCAGCTTCCCTGGTTCCCCGAGCGGGCGATGACGCACGGCAACCTCGTGGAGCAGCTCCTTCACGCATGGAGCGCGCCGGGGTGGCGGTGCCCCGACGTCGACCTATACACCGACGCCGCACGCCTGCCCTTCGTCGCCCACAGCGCGATGGAACAGCTGCGGTGGCTGGTCCGGTCCACCCCGCGCGCGGACGGCCGCCGCTACCGCTCGTCCGTCAGCGCGCCGGTGCGCGTCCCGGTGCTGTCGCTGCACGGCAAGTCCGACCGCAACCTGTTCCCGCGGGCGTGCCGGCGCGACCATCTGATGGTGCGCTCACGCTACAGCCGCGTGGTGGTCGACGGCGCAGGACACTTCCTGCCCGAGGAGGCCGCGGACGAGGTCGGCGAGTTGATCCTCGCGTGGTTGGCCGAGCTGCCCTAGCTCAGCCCCAGCCCCTGCTCCATCGCGCGCCACGAACATGTCGCTGGGAGTCGCCTCTTCCTGCTCTGACGACCCCTCCGGACAACAACTTCGTGCCCCGCGATGCGCCCCGCCGTGGACTCAGCCCTCGCTGGCCCGCGCGGGCCCCGGCGGCTTCGTGGACGACGGCGTCGTGCCGGCCCTCGTGGACGACGGCGTCGTGCCGGCCCTCGTGGACGACGGCGTCGTGCCGGCCCTCGTGGACGACGGCGCCTTGCTGGACCTCGCCTTCGGGTTCGTCGCAGCGGTCGCCGTGCGACCGGCCTTCGCCCTGGTCCCCGCCGCGGCCTTGCGCGGCGCGCGCGCCTTGGGCGGCTCCCCCGTCGGGTAGGACGGGCAGTACGGGGCGAGCGGGCAGGTCTCGCACGCGGGTTTGCGGGCGAAGCAGATCCGGCGGCCGTGAAAGATCAAGCGGTGGCACAGCGTCGTCCACCGCTCCGGCGGGAACAGCGCCATGATCTCCTGCTCCACCTTGACCGGGTCGGTCTGGGTGGTCCAGCCGAGCCGACGGGCCACCCGTCCCACGTGGGTGTCCACCGTGATGCCCGGCACCCCGAAGGCGTTCCCGAGGACGACGTTCGCGGTCTTGCGACCCACGCCCGGCAGCGAGACGAGCTCTTCGAGCGCGCCGGGAACCTCGCCGTCGAACCGCTCGACGAGAGCCGACCCGATACCCATCAACGACTGCGTCTTGTTGCGGAAGAACCCGGTCGGCCGGATCAGGTCCTCGAGCTCGGCGCGGTCGGCCCCGGCGTAGTCCACCGCGTGCGGGTACCTCGCGAACAGCTCGGGCGTGGTGAGGTTGACCCTCTTGTCGGTGCACTGGGCCGAGAGCACCGTTGCGACGAGCAGCTCCAGTGCGGAGCCGAAGTCAAGCTCGCAATGGGCGTCCGGGTGCGCCTCACCGAGGAGGTCGTCGATCAACAGCGGGTCGACCTTCTGCACGGGGGCCTCCTCGTCGCTCACGCCCAGGTCAGCCTACGCACCCGTCCTCCCCGACCGAGGGGCGGGTCGATGGCAGACTGTGCGGAGCATCACAG
>JAENWO010000206.1 GCA_016649925.1 Actinomycetales bacterium | reverse complement strand
TCAAGGACCTGGACGCCCACATCGCCG
The DNA here is from genome assembly GCA_016649925.1 of Actinomycetales bacterium. Classification (GTDB taxonomy): domain Bacteria; phylum Actinomycetota; class Actinomycetes; order Actinomycetales; family Beutenbergiaceae; genus JAENWO01. Next base: position 5,169 of record JAENWO010000206.1, on the reverse strand, counting down.
CCCAGATGGCCCCGTGGGCCCACGAGCTGGAGCTGCTGCAGACCATCCCTGGGGTCGGCGTCCGGGTCGCCCAGGTGTTCATCGCCGAGACCGGCGCGGACATGTCCCGCTTCCCGCGCCCGGCCCACCTGGCGGCCTGGACGGGGGTCGCCCCCGCGATGCACGAGTCCGCCGGCAAGCGCACCCCGGCCGGGACCCGGCACGGCAACAAGTTCCTGACCTCGATGCTCGTCGAGGCCGCCCAGTCCGCCTCCCGGACCAAGGACACCTACCTGTCCGCCCAGTTCGCCCGGCTGACCTCACGGCGCGGCCACAACCGCGCCGCCGTTGCCGTCGCCCACTCCATCCTGGTCTCCGCCTACTGGATGCTCGTGCGCGACGAGCCCTACCACGACCTCGGCGCCGGCTGGCTCGACGAGCCCCGCCGCGCCGAGGCCCACACCCGGCGCCTGGTCACCCAACTCGAACACCTCGGCCACACCGTCGTCCTCGACCCGGCCAGCTGACAGCGACCACAGGCAACAACACTCCGGGCTCCGCCCGGACGCTGTCGCGCGCCCGGTTCCGTTCATTCACGGGTCAGTCTGGGTGACTGTTTGTGGTCAGGCGGTCCAGAACTCGAAGGCGGCCGGGTCTGGCCAGGTCGAATGTCGCTCAGGCGGGACCTCGACTTGCAGCACGGGCACACCATGATTGTGGACCCCCGGCCGCTAGCTTCTCCGCGCCTCAGCTGCGAAGCTCGGCGCGTGCTGAACCCGTGGCCGTCATGGACGTACTTCCCCCCGGAACGCGACCCCGCCCACCTGGATAGCGCCCCTCATCGACGTCGTCCGCGGTGCGCAGTCGGCTATCGCGACGGTGGAGCCCGGAACCAGGGCACCCAGCGACCAGGTCCTCGCCGCGCTTGCGGCCGGCCTTCAGACGCTCGGGTTCCAGGTCGAGACTTCCAAGTCGCGGGACGCCAAGGTGGCTCGGCCCGTGCTGTTCGGCGAGAACGGCGTACCGACGGTCACGTACGAAGTTGACGGCGTCCACAACGAGCTCGGCATCGTTCTCGAGGTCGAGGCCGGCCGCGGTGCACAGAACAACGCGGCCTACCGGGACGTGATCCGCGCGAGCCTGATCGTCGACGCCCAGTACCTCGTGCTGCTGATGCCGCTGTTCTACCGGTTCGGCGGCAAGGACGGCCGGCGCGTGCAGGAGGTCGCTGCCTACGCCGACGCCAGGGCCATGCTCGAGGCGGTCTACGCCAGCCGGCGACTCCCGCTGCCCTTCACTGGCATTCTGCTCGTCGGGTACTAGCCTCGCGCCTCAATGACGAAGCCGGGTAGACCGTCCTCATGCTCAGCGCGGACTGCAGGACGGGGGCTTGAAGATCCCGCGCTGCGCGTCCATGAGCCGGAAGGGCTCGCCGTCGAAGGTGAACTCACCGGGTTCATCGGCGCTGGGCTGGGTGCTGGCATGCGTGCGGACCGTCAATCATGCCATCACCTCGCGGCGTAGGCGGCTGTCGAGCTCCGCACCCCACATGCCGCAGCAGCTATCGCCGGACCCCCGCTCCTCGCTGGCGATACGCGATGGCACACGCGACGTCGACACCCCGCCCGTCGTCGGTTCGGGACGAGCCACGTGGGAGGGGGCGCCTCACTCTCCGTCCCGCTCCGAAAGACCCTCGGTCCGATCACGAAACCGGGCGAAGTTCGACTCGCCCCGTGGGAGCGCCGCGGCGACCATGCGTGCGAGCTCCGCGCGAAGGTCGTCCGTGCGTCCGCCGTCGTGCGCACGCTCGGCAGCATGAAGCGCCTCGGCAAGCCGAGCGGCGTCGTCGTACCACTCAGGTTCGAGCCCATCAGGCAGGTAGACGAAGGAACCTGCGGAGGCGATCCAGTCGCCGCAGGTGCCGGCCATCCGCTCGTGGGCCGCGCGAAGTGCGGCGGCCATCTGCTCTGGAGCCCACTCGTCGTCCTCGATGACGACGATGACGACGGCGAGCCCGTTGCCACACATCGGCCAGCCGTAGGCACCTGTCGTGTCGATCGCGTAGTCGTCGAGCTCGAGCCCCGCTCCCCGAGCCGCGTCGACCAGCTCGTCGAGCCGGGAAGGCGGGCCCTCGAAGCGCATCTTGCGTAGCATCCGCCAAGCGTGCTGCCCGCCACGCCGCGAGTCAGCTGCGAAGTTGCTGCGCTCCGATTCCACAGGCCTCGGCGCAGCAACCTCCCGGCCGTCTGCCTCGATGAGGGACAGCCCGACGTTGCTGAGTTCCGCCCCCCGGAGCGGTAGCAGTTCTGGTAGCAGTTCGCCGCAAGACCCAACCGCTCGCGCCTGTCCGCCCCTATCCGCGCAAGCCGCTGACCTGCACAAACACGTCCGCCCACACCCACCCGCGACCCCTCCAGGGCACTTGGAAAGCGTGTTGGGTGAAAGCCCTCGGGGGTTCGAATCCCCCATCCTCCGCCGGTGCGAAGGGCCCGTGACCTGCGGGTATGCAGGTGGCGGGCCCTTCGGCATCCCTGGACGTCAGACAACTCCCCACGCCCGCCCGGTCGCCGAACCCGTCGACGTCGGCGACAAGGACGCCGTGAGCCGCGCGATCGGCACGCGCAACGCGAAGATGAACGCCTGCCGGCCCCTCGAGCCGTGATGCCGAACACCGAGGTTCAGAAGATCGGCAGGGTGGTGAGCAGTTGTTGGGCGGCTCGGTGGATGCGCCCGGCGTCCGTGATCGCGGCGCTCGCCTCGTCGGGGGTTGTGGTCTCGCCGGGCCCGCTGGGATACTCGAGCTCGTTCCGTCGACGGCGCATCGCTCCGAAGGCCCGGAAGCCGTCGCCGAACTGGGCACGCACAGCTACTTCAACCGCGTAGTGCCCACCCGAAGTCGTCGGGCGCAGCCCTTGTTGAGCGAGGAGCGCGGTCGCTGAGTACCGGGCCGCGTCGTAGGCGAGGACGTAGGCACTGTCGGGGTCGTCCAGGGCGATCTCGCCGGCCGTGGCAAGGGTCCGGGCAGCCTTCTCCAGCAAGTGCTCGCCGTTGGCCTGCCCACCTGCAACCTGCTGGAGCTGCTTGCTGGCGAGGAGTTGCTCGATCTCGGCTTCGCCTCGTGGCCACCGGCTCATGGCGATGCCTTCCGCTCAGGCGTCACGTCGACCGTGGGGGATGCCTTGATCTGCAGGACCAGAGAGTCGGCGTCGTCGGCCCACTGCTGAAGGGTCCGGACGACGGGATTGACCTGCATGCCCAGGCGTGCCTGAGCTCGATCTGCTGCGTCGTAGACGTCAGCCCGGTCGACGGTGCCGACGACGAGCACGTCGACGTCGTTCGCGGGCGAACCGGGGGTGCCGTGATACCGCTCGGCCCACGATCCGTAGATCAGGACAGTTGCGGCACCGGCGACGTCGAACTCCTCACCGATCACGGTCTGTGGTCCGAAGGTGACCTGGAGGAGCTCGGTCAAGGGGGCCGCCGCCCTGTTGCTGAGATTGGCTCGCAGCAGCCGCGCCCGGCCCAGGGTGCGGTCCTGGAGGATGCCGGCCTCAACAAGGCGCTGCGCCTCGCGCTGCAGCGTGGTGAGGGGCACGCCCAGGCGCTTGGCGAGATCGGTCAGGGTGTACTCGTCGTCGGGGTGCAGAAGTAGCCATGCGAGCAGTGCCGCTTGGTGCTGGGACCTGAAGATCGGCATGAGCGCCGGAGCCTCACTACGCATAGACGGAATATATCACCCGGCTATCGGAAGATACAAGGTGGCTGCGCAGGTAGCGGGCCCTTCGTCGACCGACCGCGCGCGACACTGCCCCCGGTGGCAGGATCGCAACCGAAGACCGGTGGGCGCCCCTGCGGCGACCATGAGGTGTCCGACAACCGGAGGAGAGCCCCATGGGCCAGAACATGAGCACGACAGATCGCGTCCTGCGGACGTTCGTCGCGGCACCGTTGCTCGTCCTCGCCGGCGTCCTCGTGGGACCGACAGCTGTCCTCTCCTGGGTCTGCTACCTCCTCGCCGCGGTGATGCTCGGCACGAGTGCCATCACCTGGTGCCCGCTGTACGCGCTGTTCGGACTGAGCACGCGCCGGCGGGGCGCCGTCACGACACCGCCGGCGGACAGCCCCTCGCCCAGCTGACCGTCGACGCGGGCGCCCGATCCGGCCCGTGCCGGGTCAGGTCGCGCCGGGCAGCACGCCCCAGCCTGTGGCTGCGAGGTCGCCCCACAACGGCCGGCCGACGTCGGCCGTCGACTGCTGGTAGGAGAACATCGCCGCCGCACCGCTGTGCTGCATCGCGAGCCCGACCTGCAGGAGCGCTTCGGAGGGGCTGTTGAGGTACCCGGCGATGCCCGGGACGATGCGGACGCCCGACTGTTCGGCGAGCTGCTCCTGGTAGGTCAGCCAGGTGCGCAGCCACGCCGCCTGGTCCGGGTCGGCCTCGCGGAAGTAGTCCATCGGGACCAGGACGTCAACGAGGCCGCTCTCGGCCCAGTGCTCCCAGTCCTGCAGGACGTCCCGGAACGCCCGCGTGTCGGTGAACGACGCCGTGCCGGCACCCCCCGGTCCCTCGCCCCAGCTGATCACCGCGACCGACAGCACCGGCGAGTTCCCACTGGCCTCCACCGCCTCCCGGGCGGCACGTATCAGCTCGTTGACCTGCTCCCGACGCCAGTCCGACCAGGCCGGATCCTCCGGGTCGGGGATGCCGGTCGCTCCGGTCTCCGCCTGGTAACGGGCGAGCGCTCGAGGGTGATAGCCGTGCCGGTTGGCGTCGTCGACCGTCGACTGCCGGGTGGCTGAGCGCGAGGTGCTTCGTGGAGCACCCAGCAGCCTCCGCGTGGGCCCGAAGTCCGATGATTCGGTCGCGGCGGAACCGTACGGTGAATCCCGAAGCCAGCGTCGGCACGAGTCCTCCGGACGCACGGCGTAGCGGGGCCTCGTGCGGCTGTCGTTGCGCCCGAGATCACACCGACGGAGGCCCCCACGTGCGCGAACTCTCAGAGGGCGACCGCTGCACCATCACGGTCAACAACCGCGAGATCCAGGTCTACGGCGGCCTGACGATCCTCCAGGCGCTCGTGACCGAAGGCATCGAGGTTCCGTCGCTGTGCCACGACATCCGGCTCGAGCGGTCCAACGGCAACTGCGGACTGTGCGTCGTCGAGGTCGGGGCCGATGCGCCGCGCGACG
>JAENWO010000375.1 GCA_016649925.1 Actinomycetales bacterium | reverse complement strand
TGCGGGTGCGGGTGCGGGTGCGGGCGCGGGTGCGGGTGCGGGTGCGGGCCGGTGCGATCACCGGTGAGCGTCGAGGCTCAGGCGAGGCCGGTCACCAGCGCCGGACCCCAGGCGGCGCCGACCGCGGCGCCGGCCACCATCCAGGGCCCGAACGCGACGGTCGTGCGCCGCGTGGCCCTCGTGGTGAGCAGGAGGACGACGGCGAAGACCCCGCCCAGGATGAACGCCGCCAGGGTGCCCACGAGCAGGTGGGACCAGCCCAGCCAGCCGAGGAACAGCCCGAGCACGCTGGCGAGCTTGACGTCCCCCAGGCCCAGGCCTGCGGGAGCGAGGAGACTGAGGACGAGGTAGCCGAGCCCCAGCGCCGCCGCTCCGGCCACCGCTCGACCCAGGCCCTGCCAGTCCGTCCGGATCGCAGCCGAGGCGGTCAGAGTGACGACGAGGACGACGGCGGTGGGCAGCACGATCCGGTCGGGGAGCCGGTGCGTGGCCAGGTCGACGACGACGAGCAGCGCGCACGCCAGCGCCAGGATGGCGAACCCGACGAGCTCCGCCGCATCCCGAGCGAGCACGGCCGCGCCCGCCCCACCAAGACTGGCGAGCACCGCATGCATCCCGGAGCCGAACCACGCGGACTCCGCGCGGGCCGGCGTGCGCATCCACGCCGCCAGGGCGAGCGCCGCCAGGCCGGTCATCCCAGCGGTGACGAGGATGACGACGGGCGCCATCGCCTCAGTGCTCCTCGGCGCGCTCGTCCAGTGCGGCCAGCAGCACCACGCGCATCGCCTCGGTGGGGGCCTCTTGGCCGGTCATCAGCCGCACCTGCTCGCACGCCTGGTGCAGCAGCATGAGGTACCCCGGCGAGATGGAACCGCCCGCGTCCCGCCAGGCGGAGGCGAACGCCGTCGGCCAGCCGTCGTAGACCACGTCGAGCAGGACCTGGTCCGGTCGGATCGTTGACCCGGCTAAGGCGTGCACGAGGGAGTCCGCTGCGCCGGTGGGCACGGTCGAGATGACGACGTCGCCGGAGCGCAGGGCCGCCGACGCGCGATCGGTCCCCCACCCGACGTACTCGGGCTCGACGCCCATCCGCGCGGCAGCCCGCAGGACGGCCCCGGACCGGCCGAGGGAACGGACGATCACGACGGGTCGCGGCATGCCCAGCTCACCCAACGCGGCGAGCGCGGAGCATGCCGTGGCGCCACCACCGACGATGACGCCCCGCCGCGCCGCCGGCGACGGCGGGTTCGGGGTGGCCTCCCGCAGCGCCTCCACGAGGCCGGACACATCCGTGTTCGCCCCGACGAGGAGCTTCCCGGGCTGGACGAGGATCGTGTTGACCGCACCCACCACCTGGGCGAGCGGCTCGACCTGGTCCACCAGCGTCAGGGCGACCTGCTTGAGCGGCATCGTCAGGGACAGCCCCGCCCAGGACTCGTCGAGCTCGCCGAGCACGCCGGCGAGCTCATCCGCATCGACGTCGCGCTGCCCATACTCCCAGCCGTTCAGGCCGAGGGCGGCATAGGCGGCGCGGTGCAGCACCGGCGAGAGCGAGTGCGCCACCGGATGCCCGAGCACGGCGGCGCGATGCGCGCGACCCACCCTAGCCGTCGCTGCCGGTCAGGGTCTCGGTCGGTGTCTCGGTGGCGGTCTGCTGCTGCGCGAGCCAGTCGCGGTACAGCTGTTGGTTGGCGAGGTGCTCCTCGATGCTCGCTGTGAAGCGGGTGTCCCCCGCCTCGGGGTTGACGGTGACGAAGTAGCACCAGTCGCCCGCCGGCGGGTTGAGCACCCCCTCGATGGCACCCGCGCCGGGCGCACCGATCGGAGTCGGCGGCAGGCCCGCCCGCAACCGACCGTTGTACGGGTGGTCGGTGGCCCACTCGGTCTTGGTGATCTCATAGGCCGGCTTGTCCAGGCCGTACGCATACGTGGTGTCCATGCCGAGGGTGCCGTCGTCGCTGCAGTTCCCCAGACGGTTCTCGATGACGCGCGCCACCCGTCCCCACTCCTCCGCGTTCGGGACCTCCGCCTCGACGATCGAGGCCTTCGTGAGGACCTCGATCCGCTGCTCGGCGGGCACGGCACGCTCGTCCAGCGCCTGCACGGTGATGGCAACCATCTGCTGCAGCACGCTCGTCGGGGTGGAACCCGGCACGATCGTGTACGTCGAGGCGAACAGCCAGCCCTCGATGCTCCCGTTCGCCTCGGGCGGCAGGCCGTTCGCGGAGACGTCCACGGCGGCGGCCTCGACGTCGGCGCGCGGCACCTCGAGCCGGTTCGCGATCCGCTCGTAGATCTTGGACGCGCGCCAACCCTCCGGGATCGTGATCGTCACGTCGGACCGGCTGCCCGGATCGAGGAGAGCCGCGACGGCGTCGGAGGCGCGCATCTGCTGCTGCAGCGTGAACGTGCCGGCCTGGATCTGGATCGCCTCCGCGTTCGCGTTGTACGCGCTGACGAATGCGCTCGCCGACGCCACGACGTCGGCAACCTCCAGGGTGGCCCCGATGTCGGCGCCGGTGTCCCCGGAGCTCACGACGACCTGCGCCTCGCCGGTGCCGGGGCCCGGGTAGTCCGAGGCCTCCGCCGTCGGGCGGTCGGTGAGCATCGGGCGGATCAGGGCCCAGCCGCCGCCGATGAGGAGGGCGAGTGCACCGACCATCACCACGAACGTGACGATGTTGCGGCGGCGCTGCGCCTTGCGCCTGCCCTCGCGGTGACGCACGGTGGCGCGGCGGTCCTCTGCCTTCGCCTCGGCGTGGCTGTCGGGGGCGGCGGACTCGTCGAAGGACTCATCGAACAGCTCGCTCACGTGCCGTCCTCCTCCCTCGGGTCAACATCGTCGCGTTCGAGCGCCGCGCCCGGTGGCCTTCCGAGACTGCGCTCCGCGTCGAGCGCGGCCTGCAGGATCATCACCGCGGCCACCTGGTCGACGACCGCTCGGTGCTTGCGTCCCCCGCGGCCCGCAGCGTGCAGTGCCTGATGGGCCGAGACGGTGGTGAGCCGCTCGTCCACCAGCCGCACCGGCACCGGCTGGATCGCGCGCACAACGTCGGTAGCGTACGCGCGTACCGCTGCTGCCGCACAACCCTCCGTCCCTGCCAGGGTGCGGGGCAGCCCGATGACGACCTCGATCGCCTCCTGCTCGGCCACCTCGCGAGCGATCTCGTCCACGCCGCCGTTCGGGCCCGAACGGGCGATCGTGCGCACCGGTGTCGCGAGCATCCCCGACGGGTCGCTGCGGGCCAGTCCGACCCGCACCGTGCCGACGTCGACCCCGATCCGCACCCCGACGCGTGGACGGCCCGGGTCAGGCACCGAGGGCGTCCAGGTCCCGGGCAACCGCGGCGAGGGCGTCACCCAGCGCGGCCACGTCGGTGCCGCCGCCCTGGGCGATGTCGTCCTTGCCGCCGCCACC
>JAENWO010000275.1 GCA_016649925.1 Actinomycetales bacterium | reverse complement strand
GCACGTACCCGGCAGCCGGCACGTACCCGGCAGCCAGCACGTACCCGGCAGCCGGCACGTACCCGGCAGCCAGCACGTACCCGGCAGCCGGCACGTACCCGACGCCCGCGGCCAACCCTGCACCGGGTCCCCAGCCGTTCGCATCCCACTCCTCGACGGTCGTGCCTTTCGGCCCCGGCGGCTACCTCCCCGGGGCGGCGCCAGCATCTGCTTTCTCGGCGGTCACGGCCGACTCGTCGCCCGGCGTCGACACGTCGGCGCCCGAGGCGAGCTCGCCATCGTCGGCGCCCGACGGCGTCACCACCGCGTCGGCTCCGACACCCGCCGACGCAACCACCGCCAGGTGGGCTGCGACGCCGGCTGGGGCCTCAGCCCACACCTGGGGCGCGACCGGTGCTGACGCCTCCCCCGCTACGTGGAATGCCACACCTGCCGAACCCTCCACTGCGGCGTGGTCGGCGCCGGCTGAGGGATCGGCGAACTCGTGGTCCGCTGCGCCCAACGCTGGTTGGACCGGCTCCTGGCCGTCGTCGGGCCCGTCGGCCTCGCCGGCCGCATGGCCGTCCACGGCCCCCGCGGCCCAGGCACCTGGACCGGCACCGTTGCCCGCACCTACGAAGCCCCAGACCCCGCTCCGACCCCGCGTGCCCGGACCGGGTGGCACGCTCGTGCGCATCATGCTGGCCCTGGTCCTGCTCAGTGCCGCGGGCATCCTGCTCGCGCAGTACCTGGGGTACCTCGACGCCAACACCTGGCTCGTCGGCGGTGGCGTCGCTCTCGGGCTGCTCGGCGTGGGCGTGCTGATCGCGGGCATCCGAGGCCGCCGATCGGGAGTGCTGGGTGGTCTTGCCGTGCTTCTTGCCCTCGCCCTGATCCCCGTGACTGCGGTGTACTCCACGCAGCCAGGCCTCGGCCGGTTCGACTGGGGAAACTACGGGTCGTACGGTGACGCTGTCTTCGCCCCGAACACCAGTGAGGAGGCGGTGGCTGGCTTCTCGGACATCGCCGCCGGTGACCTGACCGTCGACCTGAGGGGACTCGATGGCGTAGCGGTCGCCGACCCGATCGAGGTGGACATGGGAGCCGGGGCCGTCACGGTGCTCGTTCCGGCAAACATGGCGATCGAGATCCGGGCGACCGTGACCGGTGCGGTCTCGGCGAGCACCGGCCCCGGCTGGACCAGCCAGGTGGGCGGCGGCGCCGTCGATCGGCTCGGTCGTGGTGGCGGGACGGTCGAGTGGGCCCTGGGCGGCGGTCGCACGGTGGAGCTGCGCTCACCGGAGGCCGAGAGCGGGCAGCCCATCATCGTGGAGGTCGACGCCGGGTTCGGCGAGATCCAGATCAACGAGGAGACATCATGACCGAGAACCGGGAGAGCGAGCCGGACCTGACGCAGACGGCCCAACGGGATTCCGAGCCGACTTTTTCGATGCAGGACGACGTGGTCGCGACGTCCGTCATCGGAGGCGACGCGACGACGCGGCTCGAACCAGTCGAGACGCCCCCCACCGGAGGCGACGCGACGACGCGGCTCGAACCGTCCGAGATCCGTACCGCGGACCCCCTCGCCGCCGCGCTGCTGCAGGAACAGTCCGCCCCGCGGGGGGACGAGGCGTACCGGGCATGGTCAGCTGATCCCGCCCGGACGCCGTCGAGCGCGCCAGCGACGCGGGTCCCGACGGGACCACGTGTCGGCACCATCGTGTGGGGACTGATCCTCGCCCTGATCGGGGTCGGCGCGGTCGCCGTCGGCGCCGGGGTCCAGCTGGATCTGCAGGCGGCTCTCATCGCGCTGCTCGTCGTCGCCGGGATCTCGCTGCTCGTCGGTGCGATCGCGACGAGCGCCCGGCAGCGCGAGTCCGACGAGGCGGGACGCTAGGCGGTAGAGGCAGGGGCGGCGGCCCGCGCCCGGGCGTACAGCTCGTCGGCGCGCACCAGGACGTCGCCCCACGCCACGCTCGGCGCGATCGCGGCGTTGTGCGCGCGGATGCCGGCGAGCAGGCCGGGCTCCGTGCCGAGCCGGACGAGGGCGTCCTCGATCTCCTCGTCGGTGGCGGCGAGGAGACCGTCGACGCCGTCGGCCACGAACTCGGTGATGCCGGTTCCCGCGTTACCCACCACGGCCAGGCCGGCGGCCCGGGCCTCGAGGGCGGCGATGCCGAACGCCTCGAGTTTCGCGGGCGCGACGAACACGTCCTGCGCCCGGTACAGGGTGGGCAGCAGCTCCCGCGGCACCCGGCCGAGGAGGCTCACGGTGTCGTCCAAGCCGGCGGCGGCGACCTCCGAGCTCAGGCTCGACTCCGCGGGTCCGCTGCCCGCGACGGTCAGGTGGATCCGGGGCCGCCCGGCTTCGTCCCGCCCGAGCCGCTCGGACGCGCGGGCGACGAGCTGCACCAGGGGCAGAGCACGCTTGCGCGGAGCCAGCCGCTGTGTCGCCATCACCCGCAGCAGGTCTCCTCGCTCCGGCGGCTCGGGCGAGGCAGCCGCGGCGAGCCAGGGTTCCAGGTCCAGTCCGTTGGGCAGGACGGAGACGTCGGGCCGCTGCAGCGCCTCGGCCACGCGGTCCGCAGCCACGGAGCTGACGGCGCTCGGCGCGAACGGCGCCGTGTCCCAGCCTGTCGCCCGGGCACCGAGACTGACCGCCTGCTCGACGCCGTCGAGCATGCAGTGCCACGTGATGGCAAACGGAAGGCCGAGGTCGCGGGCCGCGCGGGCGCCGTCGAACGCGAACGGTGAGACGACGCCGGCGTGGATGTGCACGACGTCCGGCTCGAGGATGCTCAGGGCCCGCCGGACGAGGGCGCGCCCGCGGGGGTGGATCGGGAGGCCGAACACGATCGGCGAAGCGAGACGGTGCACGCGCAGACCCGCGGCCTCCGTGGTGCTCGCGCGATACCGGTTGCGACCCTCGGCTGCGGCGCCCTTCTCCAGGGCCGTGGCGGTCAGGACGTGGACGGCGTGCCCCGCCTGCGCCTGATGGGTCGCGAGGTCCTGCACCTGGCTCTCGATGCCGCCGACGCGGGGGGCGTAGCAGTCGGAGACATGGACGATCCGCACCCGGACACTGTAACCAGCGAAACGCCTCACCTCCCCACCGCCCACACCGGTCCCAGGCCGCCCTCCCCCGTCCCGTCCGCAGTCGCTTGCGGCTGGCGCCTCGACGTGCGTCACGAACCAGTCGCCTCAGATCTCCAGAACGGCCATCCGCGCCGGCCCCGACAGCAACTTCGTGCCACACGTGGATCTCCTCGCCGTCCACACCGCTCCGCTGCATCCACAGCGCCGCAGCTGTGCGGCTCGTTGTGAGCGCGGGACCCCACACGCTTGGGTCATGACACGAGGCCACCTCACTCCTCCGACTCTCCGGGGCACCTTCCTCAGTCGAGATGCCTACGCGTTCCTGAGCCCGGGAGAACTCCGGCACCACCGGTACACGCGGGTCACCCGCGGGGTCCGCTGCCTCGGCGACACTCCGGCCGACCTCACTGCGAGGCTCAGGGCGGCACGCCTCATCCTTCCCGACGACGCCGTGTTCAGTGGGATGACGGCGGCCGCGTGGTTCCGGCCCGACTGGGTCGAGGATCCCGAGGTCATCGAGGTGATGACGCTGGGCGGGCGCCATATCCGCTCGCGGGTGGGCTACTTCGACGTCAAGCGCAGCCGGCTCGAGCCTACCGAGTACGTTCGGACGCGGGTCGGACTCGTCACGACGCCGGCACGTACATTCTTCGACCTGGCGCGACGCGACGAGCCGCGCATCACCGTGCCTGTCCTCGACGCCCTCGTGCGTCGGACTGGCATGGACCTCGGCGATGCGCGAGGGGTTGCATCCCGCCACTCGCGCGTAGCAGGAATCCAGCGCCTGCGGCAGGCTCTTGCACTCGTCGATCCCGGTTCGGAGTCACCACGGGAGTCGCTCCTCCGGGTGATCCTGATGGAGTCGGGGGTGCCACGCCCGCGGTGCAACCACAGGATCTTCGACGGCGGGCGGTTCGTGGCGCGGGTGGACCTCGCCTGGCTGGATCTCAAGATCGCCGTGGAGTACGACGGCGAGTACCACGACGACCCCTCGCAGGTCGCGAGAGACCGAGTGCGGCTCAACGCACTCAAGGCGCTCGGCTGGACCGTGCTGGTGATCGACCGCGCACAGTTCAGGAACGAGCGAGCCGTCGTCGCCCTCGTTCAGGGTGTGTTGCGCCACGCGTCGTTCCCGGCGCTGCGGAGTGCGTGAACTGCGCGAAAGGGGACGCAGACGACGCGCTCGCCGCAGAGGTGGGGCGTCGAGCGCACGTGTGACACGTAGATGTCCTCCCGTGGGGCGCGAACGGGCTTCCGCGCCGCTCGAACCAGCGATTTCGTGTCCCGCGTCGGGTGGCGGTGCGGCCGGGGCGGGCCGGCGCTGCGTCAGGCG